>JAGGUS010000045.1 GCA_021158375.1 Thermoprotei archaeon | reverse complement strand
GATATGTGTTGATCGCTAATAGTTATCCTAATGCTAACAGACTCATCCAAATTTTAAACATTATTAGAAACTTTGAGATGGTCAGCCCGGGAATAAGTCAGCATCTAGTCTCAGACCACCAGGCGGGGCATCATCCCAACTCTTATCTCAACTCAGTGAGATATATTAATTATCGTCTACCTTTGGCTACATATCTATTGTAGTACCATTGTGTTACCCATTTCCAGAAATATAGCAATATGGCCAATAATAGAAATGAAGTCCCATTACGAAAAATAGCTCTTACTATTGGAGAGCTTATATTCACTCGCAATATTACGCGATCTATAAATATCATCAAGCCTATTAGCAATGCCCAGATCAAGCACATAAGCATAGCTAAATGAAGTGTTCTCGTTATTTGACCTTTCATATTCATTCATCTCCTATCTCGGAATTAATAGAGTCGTTAATATGGCTAAAATAAAGGCTACAACCTGTAGGATAAGTATACACTTAACGATATCTGGCTCCTTTGCTCCTTCAGCTCCTGCAATTAATCTGACAAGCGTTATTGGTGCTTTAGGATTTCGTGAATCGACGATTATACCATCCTCCTTAACCCTAGTAGGTCTTGGGAATTCTCTATGCTCCTTTAAGCCTTTAACGAAAGTTATTACATAAAATGCGTTCATTATGTGCGGAAAGAGGGCTACGAGAGCCACTATTTCTAGTTTTGCTAGTAAAGCAATGGCACCTATAGCAGCACCTACGCTTAAGCTTCCGCTATCACCACTAAAAACTTTTGCAGGGTATATATTGTAAGGTAAATAACCTAAAATTGCTAAAAGCAGTATTACGCTAAGAATTATCCCTATTTTCCTTCCTAAAATTAATGAGGATATTAAGAGCGATAACGTAACAATGGCAGTTGTTAGGGGCATTACACCGTTCAGAACATCCAGCATGTTCACAGCATTAGCGGGTCCTGCAATAATTAATGGTAAAAGCAACCAATAAGTTATAGTTAGGCGAAGTCGCCCTATTATAGGAACCTCTGGTCTTCCAAACGTGAAGACTTCAGGCTTTAATAATACTAAAGAGGCTATTGGTATGAACGATAAAAACGAGAGGCCCGCCTTTACTAAGCCTTTAAGCACTATAAAATCATCAACAAGACCTATCAATAGGGTTAGTATAACGGTGAGCATAAAAGCGATTATATGATATTTATAATCAGGAAATAAATGTAGCGCAATAATAGATCCTACGACAACTCCGACTACTATGGCGGTACCACATGATGTGGGGATTTCTGGCTTTTCAGGTTTATGTACATCTATTCCAACATGTCTAATGGATTTCATAAGTGACGCTAGAAGCCGTGTAGTAATAAATGCTACTAGGAATGAGACTGAGCTTACTATGAGTACACTAAGAAACATATGTAATACCCCCTTATTCTTATATTGAGGGATATATAAGTGATTAGACATAACTTCAGAAAGGAGATACTTGAAAAGCTTGCTAAGAGAGAAGTCAAAGACATAAGGCTGAGAAAGGATGTCTCGATAAGCGAATTCATTGAGAAGATATACGATGCATGCATATTTCCTTACGACGAAATAAAGATGGCCCTTAGTATTCTTGAAGAGGCTTATAAAGATAAGGACTGTATTCACTTCCTAGGTATTCCCGGATACTTCCTCGCTACCGGTGCTAGAGGAGTAGTTAGCGACCTAATACGTAAGGGACTTGTTGATGTACTTGTAATTGAAGAAGATGGACTAGATTACGACATATCACGAAGTCTAGGCGGATTGTATTATCGTGTAATGATAAAAAATGTTAATAACATTTTATTGCACGAGCTTAGAATACACCGCCTAGGCAATCTGATATTTACTCGTGAAGATCACGAATCATTACTAGTTAATTTTGTACTAAATACATTAAGCAAGTTAGCGAACAGAGAGAAGCTATCTCTAACGGAAGTATTGTCCCTATTAAGCAAGAGAATCGATGACGAGAACTCGGTGTTAAGGAATGCATTCAAATATGGCATAAAGCTTATTCCAACTAGTATCTGGAGATCGATTACGTTAAACTTAATATTCGCTTGGGCCCATAGAGAAAACATTCAATTAGACATACTAAATCTCTATAAGGAGATGGCTAATATAATTAATAATGCAAAACGAACATGTGCTGTAATAGCATCAAAGGAGGCAAGAACCTTAGTAGGCTGGTGGAATCAGTTTAGAGGAGGAATAGATTATTTAGTACACATAATGGATCCCGGATCTATGGAAGATATTGAAATGCTCGGCGATACTTCAAGTTATGAGCTCACATGGAGCATGATAAAGAGGAATGGAAAATATGTAACAATAAAAGCACCTAAGTTGTTTACATTCATTTTGCTAGTCGAACTACTCTATGAGAAGATTGGCTAACGCCTATAGAGGTAAATTTTATGACTACGCCACTCCTCATTTATCTCAACTACTTTAATAGGCTTCCAACCAGGTATTTCGAAATCATGAGACACGACTCTAGTTCCAGGTCTTAACTCCTTTTCAAGTTTAGGTCTTAATCTTTCATTAACGCTCGTGAGCAAATATAGGGTTACTACATCAGCATCGCTTATATCAACTTTGAAGAAATCACCATGAATTATAGTCACCCGATCTTCTAGACCGTACTCTTTTATCTTCCTAAGGGATTCCTCTACAAGATCGCGTCTTATCTCTACACCTATTGCTCTTGCACCAAATTCTCTAGCAGCCATTATCACTATTTGGCCATCACCAGAACCAAGGTCGTATACCAGCTCTCCAGGTTTTACCTCAGCTAATTTCAGCATGTATCGCGCTACGATCTCGGGTGTCGGTACGAATGGAACTAGATATGTAGTCATTCACACACCCTAATCCTTGTCTATACTTTGAGACTTTAAAGTTATCTATATTAACTTATCTTTGAATTTTTCGTCTTTATCTTATTCCTAATAAGGATTGTCTCTTATACAAGTACGAATAACTATTAGTATAGTAATGTCATGAATTGATAGTTATACTAATGACAAATCTTCCGAAAAAGTTAAAGCAGACCGAGTCTTAGTAATCTAGAAGGCGAAGAGAATATGTCATCAAGTAGTGAACCTGTCTTCCTCAGGAATTTAGCCGAATGGATTAATGAACAGAAGAGATTATTGGAACTATTTAAGAAGAGCGAGGAAGATCTAAAGAAAGCGGATAGGTTAATGTTAATCTTAGCTGCACGCGTTGCATGTTATCATATATCTAGGACTATAAGGGGATTTGAGAGCTGGCTTCAAAACCCCCTCGTAATAGGCGCAATGCCTGAAGAGATGGTAAGGGATATGTGGGAGCACCTCTGGGATATAATGCTTAAGCTAGTTGAGTATGATATAAAGCATACTGGAGATTATTATGACTACTTAAAGAAGGCTATGGCTGAAAACAAGCTTCCAGTTCTACTATTCCAAACAGGAATTGGAAAAAAGAGAGGAAGAGAGGAGTATAGGATACCTTACTCACTTTAAGTTTTTATTTGTAACTCTAAATCCTTACTATGAGAAAATCCCGCAATAAGCGACTCTTAGAGAAAGTCGCTGAACTAGTGCTCCCTCCACACGAGCGTAAGTATCTAATGAAGCGTATGGATGTAATAGGCGATATAGCGATAATAAAGATAGATCCTGCTATAGAACATAAAAAGCATGAAATAGGCAAGACCATCATAGAGTTGCAACCCAGCATAAGGGTTGTCCTTAGACAAGTAGGACCCACCAGCGGAGTTTATAGGACTAAACAGCTTGAGTGGATAGCAGGAGAGAAGAGAACCTGGACTATAGTAAGGGAGTATGGCTGTGCATTTAAAGTTGACTTAAAATACGTCTTTTATACGCCAAGGCTTTCTTATGAACATATGCGTATAGCTAAACTAGTAAGACCTGGTGAAGTAGTTATCAACATGTTCTCAGGAGTCGGTCTTTTCTCCATACTAATAGCTAAATATGCATTGCCTAAACGTGTATATTCTATAGATATAAATCCAAAAGCTTACGAGCTTATGGTTGAAAATATAAGAATGAATAAAGTTCAAGATAAGGTAATACCAATATGTGATGATGCTGCCGATGCTATACTACGTAGAGGACTTGTATATGTAGCTGATAGAATTCTAATGCCTCTCCCAGCGTTAGCCTTGTATTATTTACCCTTTGCGCTGTTAGCATTGACTAGAAACGGAGGGTATATTCATACATATCTACACGTATTTAGTCGCAAGGGATCTAATCCAAAAGACATTGCTAAATACGCCATAAGTCAAGCCTTATCATGCCTAGGTATTAGGTTCAAAATAGTCAATATTAGAAAGGTGCGTAGTGTTGGTGTTAGGCAACTTCAAATGGTAGTTGATGTATGGTGCAGTGGTTTAAAAGATGATTTATCTCTTTCGCTCCTCAGCAAGGGTGAACCTAACACCTATCCCTATTAGCTTTCTAAATATCGCATCTATAAATTTCACATACGTAGCTCTCTGCCCTACAAATGGTCCTAGACCACGTCGTCTTATGCATACTTGTAAAGTAGGCCCTGCTAGGTCTATGTCTGTCACGTAATCAAGAGACCATGGACAGGGATGTACTGCTTCAATTATCTTTTTGAAGTCAAGGGTCATCTCTATTGCTCTTATCCTAAGTCCTACATCCTTTTCGACTGCTTGTATTCTTTCACCGCCTCTACCGATGACTCTGCCTAAATAACCAGCCTTTGATATGACTAAGATATCTGGTACTTGCTCGCCTGTTATTTCATAATCTTCCTTTTCTTCATTAAGGGATACTACAGTTAATACATCTGCATCAGGAGCATGTTCTCTTATGGAGTCTAAGACTTTCTGCTCCACTTCATTAAGTTTTCTTTTACGCATCCTCACTTCAAGAAGAAGACGTATGCCTCTAAGCGCTCCAGGCCTAACAACATCTTTTAGTCCTAGATCAACTACTTTTG
>JAGGUS010000246.1 GCA_021158375.1 Thermoprotei archaeon | reverse complement strand
ATTTTCCATAGCGATATCAGGTACGTTATGAGCTTCATCAAGTACCAGAATTATTTCTTTTAATGATGCACCCAGTTGCTTTAAGAATTTAGGGAGTATCATTTTGTTGAATATATAGGTATAGCTACAGGCCACAACTCGTGATCCTCGCAATATTATTTTAGCTAATTCATAAGGACATACAGCCTCCTTTTTAGCAAGAGAGATTATATCTTCCGCCTTAAACGGCATAGGATGAATGTTCTCTAAGAGTTTAAGGTATCTTTCGTATTTCGAAGTGAAGTTCTTATAAAATTTGCATAGACCTTCTGCTCTTAAATTCTCACATAATTCTAAGGAGGATCTATAATCATCTTGCTCGACCACTTCTTTTACTAGACACATCTCAGCCCGTCCTCTTAGCGCTATTGCCATTATTCGCTTACCTTTACGAGATATTGCACGCAACTCTTCAATTACGCGCTCATGTTCTTTATGTGTTCTCGCAAGGTATACTATTCGGAGATCCTCCTCTTCAGCTAAAGGGAGAAGAGCTGTTAAAATGGAAATAGTCTTGCCAAATCCGCTCATAGCTTGAAGAAGTACATTTTTTCGCTTACTAACGCTCTCATATAGAAATTTTATTACCTCTTCTTGCCTAGGTCTAAACTTTGGATATGGAAAGTACGCTAGTAACTCTTGAGGTAACATAGGTAGTCATGAAAAAGTAAAATAAGCATACTTAAAGCATTATCTTACAGGATATTACATATGAGGTTAGCAACTGTAATTAAGGAGTTAGGCCAAGAGGGGTTAGTTGAGGAAATAGAAAAACATGTTAAGACCACAGAAATGACCAGTATCACAAGATTGTATAAAGGTGAGAAGTTACTTTTGTTCAGAGATGTTGATCATGTTGATATGCCTGTTGCAACCAATGTAGTTGGATCTAGATCTCTCATAAGAAAATTCTTTAACACTGATAGCGACGAGGAAGTTTATAAAAGACTCCTTGAGGCCTGTAATAGGCCAATGAGGTGCAACGAAGAGGTAAAGTTTAATGATTCCAGTTTCTCTGTAGAGGTTGGTGCGAATCTTAGCAAAATACCTATGATCAAGTATTATCGAGATGACCCAGGGTACTACATAACTTCAGGAATAGTGATAGCTAAAGGTCCTAAATCGGGAATATATAACGCATCAATTCACAGAATGCTAATACTAGATAGGCGAAGAATGGCAATCCGTATCGTTCCAAGACACCTATGGCAATTGTATAGAGAAGCAATAGAGGAAGGGAGAAGCTTACCAGTAGCAATAGTGATAGGAGCTCATCCACTAGTATTAATAGCATCATCTTCATCTCCTCCATTTGGTGTTAATGAGATAGAAGTCGCTAATGCATTACTCAATGGTAAGCTAGAGGTGACCAGAACACCTAATTACAAATTAATAATCCCTGCTCAAGGGGAAATATTAATTGAAGGCGAGATAACACAAGAAATGGCAGATGAAGGGCCCTTTGTGGACTTAACAGGAACATATGACATTAAACGTAAGCAACCAGTAATTCATGTCAGGAATATATGGATCAGTGATGAGCCGATATATCATGCCATAGTACCAGCTTCACGAGAACACATGTTACTTATGGGATTATATAGAGAGGCCCTAATATGGGATTATGTACGTAGAGTTGTACCAAGAGTGATTAAAGTGAGGTTGACTGAAGGAGGGTGTGGATGGCTTTCAGCAGTTATTGCAGTATCAAAAAGTACACAGGGCGATGGTAAAAACGCGATTTTAGCAGCCTTTGCAGCGCATCCCTCTTTAAAGCAAGTAGTAGTCGTTGATGAAGATATAGACATAGATGACCCATATCAGATAGAGTGGGCAATTGCCACTAGAGTACAGGCATCAAGAGATATAGTGATCATAAAGAACGTAAGAGGATCAAGCTTAGATCCTTCAGCAGATCAGAGAATATTGATTACGGACAAAATGGGGATTGATGCAACTATGGATATCACTAAGCCAAAGGAGAAATTCATTAAAGTACCCCTAGAGATAAATAAAAATGTTAAGCGTATACTTAGCGAATTAGGTAGTGATTAAACATGTATCTAACTAAAGAGGAAGAGAGAATTCTTGATGGTGAAATGGGCGAAGCATTAAGATTAGCAATGAAAATTTTAGTTGGCATAGGCGAAATCTATGATGCAGAGAGGTTAATAAAGATCTCATCAGCGCACATCTCAGGAATCTCTTATAATAACATAGGCGATGAAGGATTAGAGTTCATCAAATATATGTGCAATGAAACGAGATTTAAAGTACCCACTACAGTGAATCCAGCAGGAGTGGATTTGTCGTCCTGGAAAGAAATAGGCATTTCAGAGACGTTTGCTAGAAAACAAATGGAGATAGCAGAGAGCCTTCTTAGGGCGGGAGCTTACGATAGCTTTACGTGTACACCTTATTTAGGATACATATCTCCCAAGTTTGGAGAGCATATATCATGGGGAGAATCATCAGCAGTAGCATTTATCAATAGTATAGTGGGAGCTAGGACCAATAAGGAGGGGGGGCCATCAGCATTAGCAGCTGCTTTAATTGGTAAGACTCCTCTCTATGGATTACACATCACCAGAAATAGACTACCTACAGTTAAAGTAAGGGTTAGATATAAAGTGAGAGATACAGTGGACTTCTCAGCGTTAGGTTATACAATAGGGTATATTATTAGAAGCGGTGTTCCTCTAATTGAGGGAATAAAGGTTACTGCAAGTGTGAACAAATT
>JAGGUS010000185.1 GCA_021158375.1 Thermoprotei archaeon | reverse complement strand
GTCAAATATATTAGGCACTCATTTGGTTAGTAGAGGGGGGTACATTGGAGTATAAAGTCAAAGACATAGGTCTTGCGAAACAAGGCAAACTTGAGATTGAATGGGCAGAGATGAGAATGCCTGTATTGATGAGAATAAGAGAACGTTTTGAAAAAGAGAAGCCGCTTAAGGGCATAAAAATAGCTGCATGCTTACATGTAACTAAGGAGACTGCAGTTTTAGTCAGAACCTTGATTGCTGGAGGAGCTGAGGTAGCGCTTGCGCCATCAAATCCCCTTTCTACACAGGATAGTGTGGCTGCCGCATTAGCTTTAGAGGGAGTTCATGTATTCGCTTGGAGAGGTATGTCCGTTAAGGAATATTATGAGGCTATAGGAAATGCTCTAAGATATGATCCGGATATAACTATGGATGATGGAGCAGACCTCATAACAACCCTTCATGAATTATACAAGGGAACAACTAGCGAGAATGTAGAAATAGCCTTAAAGACTGCAGGCCATATACCAGACATAACTAAGGTTAAGGGAGGAACAGAGGAAACAACTACAGGAGTAAACAGAATAAAAGCTATGGAGATGGAAGGCGTGTTAAAATATCCAGTTATAGCTGTAAATAATGCATACACGAAGTATCTTTTTGATAACCGTTATGGAACTGGACAAAGCACCATAGATGGTATATTAAGGGCAACGAATATACTTCTAGCTGGAAAAGTTGCTGTCGTAGCAGGATATGGATGGTGTGGACGAGGAATTGCCATGAGGTTAAAAGGTATGGGAGCACGAGTAATAGTGACAGAGGTAAATCCACTAAGAGCCCTAGAGGCAGTTATGGACGGCTTTGAGGTAATGCCTATGAAGGAAGCCGCTAGGATAGGAGATATATTCATAACGGCAACAGGCAATATTAATGTAATAAGGAAGGAGCATTTAGAGTTAATGAAGGATGGAGCAATCTTAGCTAATGCAGGGCATTTTAACGTTGAGATCAGCATACCAGATCTTAAAGCCTTAAGCGTTAACGAGCGTAAAATAAGGCCTAATGTAACAGAGTACAGACTCAAGAACGGCAAAAGACTTTACTTGCTAGCTGAGGGAAGATTAGTCAACTTAGCTGCAGCCGAAGGCCATCCAAGTGAAGTTATGGATCTTAGCTTCTCAAATCAGGCATTATCAGTTGAATATTTAGTAAAGAGAGGGAAGGAATTAAAACCAAGGGTCTATAGGGTGCCTGAAGAGATAGATATGGAAGTAGCTAGGCTGAAACTTGATAGCATGGGTATAAGAATTGATGAGCTTACTGAGGAGCAAAGAAAATATCTTAAGTCATGGATGCTTGGTACATGAGGTGATCGATTTGGGAAGGTGGTTAGTAGCATCAGCATGGCCGTATATAAATTACGTGCCCCATCTAGGCACAATGATAGGCTCAATACTTTCAGCAGATGTCTTTGCCAGATTTTTGAGAATGCTAGGCGAGGAAGTCCTTTTTGTCAGTGGATCTGATGAACATGGGACTCCAATAGAAGTTGAAGCCATAAAAAGGGGAATAGATCCCAAGAAATTTACGGATGAAAATCACAAAAAGGTAAAAGAACTTTTCGCTAAATGGAATATCTCATTTGATAATTATACGAGAACGGAGAATCCAATTCATAAGGAATTCGTACGCAAATTCTATATGAAGCTCTACGAGAGAGGTTATATATTCTCTAAGGAAATCGAGATGCCCTATTGCCCTAGATGCAAGATGTTCTTACCGGATCGTTTTATAGAGGGTACATGCCCATATTGCGGATATCCAAAAGCAAGAGGAGACCAGTGCGATCGGTGCGGTAGATTACTTGAACCTACGCTTCTAATAAACCCAAGATGTAGTATATGTGGAAGTAAGCCTGAGATAAAGAAAACCTTGCATTGGTTTTTCGATCTGCCAAAACTAGCGGATAAGGTAAAGGAATATATAGAAAATAACAAGAATCTGCCAGATAATGCTAGGAACATGAGTTTAAGTATGATAAGGGAAGGGCTTAAGCCCAGATCCTTAACACGAGATAATAAATGGGGTATACCAGCACCATTTCCAGGAGCAGAAGACAAGACGATTTACGTTTGGATGGAGGCAGTTCTTGGATATGTTTCTGCCACAATAGAGTATTTCGTTAAGAGAGGAGATCCTGACGGTTGGAAGAAGTATTGGTTCGACCCAGAAGTGAAGAGTGTCTTCTTCATAGGGAAGGATAATATACCTTTTCATACTATCATATTTCCTGCCTTGTTGCTCGCCTCAGGAGATAACTATGTTCTGCCTTGGCGCGTAGAGAGTACGGAGTATTTAATGTTTGAGGGGGAGAAATTCTCAAAGAGCAGGAGAATAGGTATATGGATAGATGAAGCCTTAGAAATCTTACCGAGTGACTATTGGCGCTTCGCCTTAGTGTACATCAGACCTGAAACCCGTGATTCGAATTTTACATGGGATCTCTTTATAGATATTATCAATAGTATCCTTAACGATACAATAGGCAATTTCATTCATAGAACATTAAGCTTAACCTATAGGTACTTTAAAGAAGTACCACCTAGATATAAGCTGAACAATGTCGATGAAGAAGTATTAAATGATGTAAAACGATTATATGAGGAGATTACTAAAATGTTCAAGTCTTTTAAATTCAAAGAGGCGCTCTTTAGAATAGTGGATATAGCACGTGTAGGTAATAAGTACTTAAATGACACACAACCTTGGGACTTAATTAAGACGAATAGGGAACGGGCGGCAACAGTATTAAATATAGCCCTAAGCTTAGTGAAAGCACTTGCTATACTATTAGCGCCCATAATCCCTGAGCATGCAGATAGGCTCTGGCATATGTTAGGTTATAATGATAGCGTACATAATCACAAATGGCAGGAAGCATTAACTGGAATTAAGGCAGGACAAAAGATAGAAAGGCCAAAACCGCTATTTACCAAGGTTAGTAAGGAACAAATAACTAAGCTTACCAGTAGGCCTATTACATCTAATGTAATAAGTATAGAGGAGTTCTCTAGGCTAGATTTGAGAGTGGGTAAAGTGCTTAAGGCTAGTAAAGTCCCAAATAGTGATAAGTTGCTTGAGCTCATGATAGATGTAGGAGGGGAAGTTAAGAGGGCAATAGCCGGAATAGGAGAGGTCTATGAACCAAAGGAGCTTATTGGAAAGAAAGTCGTAGTTCTTTGCAATATAAAGCCGAAGAAGATAAGGGGGATAACATCAGAAGTCATGATATTAGCTGCTTGCAATGAGAAAGGGCCTATACTTATAGTCCCTGAGAGGGATGTAAAGGAGGGTACAAGGATTTCATGATACTTAAGGGAGATCTACATGTACATTCCTTCTTCTCACGAGACTCTATAATTACAACTAAAGATATTATTAAGGCAAAGATTTCAAAGAAATTGGACTTTGTGGCCATTACAGATCATGATGAATACCGGGGAGGAATAAAGTTCAAGAAAGCGTTAAGGAGAGTAATAGAAGTGATACCAGGAATAG
>JAGGUS010000103.1 GCA_021158375.1 Thermoprotei archaeon | reverse complement strand
GTTCAGCAGAGCAACCATCAATAGACTTATAGACCTGTATGTAAGGAATTATGTAATATGCCCCGTGTGCAAGGCCCCTGATACTAGAATAGTTAAGGAAAAGCGTATGTGGTTTCTCATATGTGAAGCGTGTGGAGCTAAATCGTCAGTAAGACCCTTTTAGGTGCTAACTATGGTCAAGATGGTGTATATAAAGAAGCATGTTAAAGGGAACGTTGTTCTAATAGCTGTTTGTGATAAAGAAATTCTAGGCATGACCTTTAGGGAGGGTAGATTAAAGATAGAAATTAAGAACAGTTTCTATGGTGGTGAACTTAAGCCTATTGATGATGAACTCTTTAAGATGCTAAATAACGCAAATATAGTCAATATGGTTGGTAAGACGATAATTGAGGAGGCAATAAAACGCGGATTTATTCCTCGAGAAGGCGTCTTAACAATAGCTGGCATTCCTCATGTTCAAATAGTAAGATTGTAGGGAGGGAACGAAGTAAGCATGCGATTTTGTATAATTTGCGGCAAACCTACTGATGAACTTTTCAATAACATGTGTAAAACTTGTTATATAAACAATACTGAACTGGCCGAAGTTCCAGATCGTGTAATTATAACGTTATGTCCTGAGTGTTTCTCATATATGTTTCGAGGACGTTGGATTCGTCCGGAGGATCCTAATGACCTATACCATGTAGTACATGAAGCTACTCTGCGTAATCTATCTACAAAGATAAGGTATAAGGCAAAGGTAATCAAGAGCATGGATCTCGAATTTAAGAGACCATATAAAATAACTCCTTATAAGCGGGGTAAATTTTCAGCTGTACTAACAGTCGAGGGTGTAGCTCATCCAAAGGTTGGTTATTTCAAAAAGGTCTATGGCTTCAACATAGAGGTACAATGGAGGTTATGTCCAACTTGTTTTAAGGTTAAGGCTCAAGTAGAGGAAGCAATAGTGCAAGTTCGTGCCAGTGGAAGAAAGTTAGATGAAGGGGAGTTACTCAGAATAAGAAACTTAGTAGAAAACCTACTGTACAAGGTTTATGAAGAGGAGGGTAGATCTTCTTTAGTAAAAGTTGAAATGGATCGTCATAGTGGCGGCTTAGATTTTTACTTCGCATCTAAAAGAATCGCAAGATACATTGCGAGTAACATTCAGAAGGAGTTCCTGGCAAGCGTTAAGGAAAGCTATAGCGTAATAGGAGGTGAGATGACTAAAGAGCGAAAGAAGATAACAATTTCAGTAAGGCTTCCTCCGTTTAAAGTAGGCAGCATAGTACTGTACAAGGGGAACCCAATATTAATTAAGGACATACGTGACGGACGGATATATGCTATGGATTTAGGCACATATAAGCTCATGAAGCTTGGATTTAAGGAGGCTAGGGAGATTAAGGAATGCGAATATAAACGTGAACGCGCCATGGTGTTATCCATACTAGATAACGAAGTCCAGGTAATGAAGTTATCGAATTATGAAGTAATGGAGATCCCGTTGAGAAGACGGCCCTTATGGATTAAGGAAGGTGAAGGTATAGATATTATTACTGTGGATGGTAAACACTACATTATTAAGGGAATTTTAGGTAGCGAGTAGCATTTCCTCTTGAAAGCGTAAATTATGTTGTAGCCCTTATCGGTAATCATGTAGATAACGTATTTCAGTGGGAACTTTAAATAGTACTGAATGTAAATACTCATATTGATAATTATGCCTAGGAAGAAGCGACGTGTTGAAGAGGAACGCGAACTTAGAATACCTAGTGAAGGTGAGGTGTTAGGAATAGTAATCCAAATGTTAGGTTACGATAGGCTCAGAGTTAAATGCGCTGATGGCCATATTCGCATTTGTAGAATTCCTGGAAGGTTTAAAAAGCGCTTATGGTTTAGGGAGGGAGATATTGTATTAGTGGCCCCTTGGGACTTTCAATATAATCAGAAGGGCGATGTCGTATGGCGATATACTAAAAGTGAAGCTCGCAAACTTCTTGAAATGGGTTACCTTAAAGGGCTAGAAGAAGATCTTGAAGGCATCCTATAAGCCCTTAATCCAACAATAAATCTCCTTAGGATTAGGCGTATCGACATCTAGTTTTCTAAAGAACCTGATTATATTTTCTATGTCCCTAAGTAGAAATTCATCTGCCATAGGATGGCTAGTCTTTACAGCACTTCCCCAATCAATTATTACTAATTTTCCGCCTTGATTCATTATATTGTATTCTGAAAGATCTGCATGGACTAGTTCAGCATCATTATAGAGCTTATATATGTAGTTTAGTATCTCATTTAATGCGCTCTCCGGTTCCTCTGGCGGTAGGTCCTTAATTAATGGCGCTGGCTTTCCTCTCTCGTCTGGAGAGTTTATGAACTCCATGACTAAGACATTTCTACATGCTCGTATCGGTCTTGGTACTGGCACGCCTACCTCATACGCTAATTTAAGATTACGATACTCTTTACTACACCAAGTATATATAAGATGCCTTGGATCCCTTCTTATTCTCTTAAACCTTGGATCTCCTTCTATATACTTCATCCTTCCTCTCCTAAACTCTGCTGTTGCTATTAAGAATATTTTTACAGCGAGATCCTCCCCTTTAGGGCTCTCAGCCCAATATATGCGGGCTTCTTTTCCTGTACTCACTACTCCGTGCATTACACCGATTATTCCCTCATTAGCTAATTCATATACTGCAAATAAGGTTGGCAAGTCAAATACTTCTTCAACTACTTCAAATAAGTCCTCATCAAGTATACGCTTAAGTCTATCCTTCTCTATCCTTTTTCTTTCGAGTTGGAATACTTTCTTCTCTATGTCACTCAATTTAAACCCTGTATTCTCCCTACGACTAAAATATAAAAGCTTATGGTTCTTATATCATTAGGTGAAGTCTATGGGTTTCATTGGCGGAACGGTAACGCTCGCCATAGAC
>JAGGUS010000252.1 GCA_021158375.1 Thermoprotei archaeon | reverse complement strand
GTCTCTGCTTCTCTTTATTAAGAACTCTCGTTTGTCGTTTTTCTCTTCAATAATGGGAATAACTGCCCGTATTTTATTACTATAAGACTCGCTATCTCTCATACTAATCTTAATAAAGCCTTATTGGAGATTTAAGTTTACTCAAAAGTACTACTCTTGAGTGTAACGATTCATCTATTATGTTATATCCTGTAAGCTCTGCTAATTTTACAGCAAATTTACGTACCTCCTCATGCCTTGGCATTGCCTCTATTGGAAGCCTTTTACGAAAATATCCTAGAGCCATTGCAGCCTTTACTTCTACATACGTAGGTTCTCCTTTTAAGATTATCTTAGCATATCCCTCAGGATTATGCATATTATACCCCTTCACCATGGTTAACCTAAGCACCGTTGGTATGTTGAAGCTATTAAATAACTCAACGCTTTGCATTACACGTTGCCAACCATCACTGAGTCTGGGACGACATACCTTCTTATACGTTTTCTCATCTGGAGCGCTCACGCTTATATATAGCTGAGAAGGGGGAGTGTCTAAGTTTTCAAGCACCTCTGGATAAGTTCCATTAGTAACTAAAAATACTGTCTTAAACCCTTTTCTGAATGCGTACCTGAATAGCCTACTAAGCCTTTCAGCTCCATACAACGTAGGCTCCCCGACTAAAGATGGTGTGAAGTGTACCGGATTACGTGTCTCTTCCCACATCTCGACATCTACATTAGGCCATCCCTTATAGCCACTAACTATACGCCTATGTTCCTCTATCATCAAATCGAGTAGTTCTTCTGGTTCGTCAAGATCTGGAGGTGGCGGTATCTCTTTCCAAGATGAACCTATATCTTCAGCACTAGTCCTCCAGCAATATAAACACCTTTGAGAACATCCTGGATATACAGAGGCCTGCAAACATCTATGAGAAGGTACGCCATAAAACTTCTGCTTATAACAAAACCTCTCTCCTCTAGTCTTAAGACTTATCTTAAGCCATCTACACGGTTTTACTAGACCATACTTACCAACGAAGTGATAACCCTGCTTTTTATAAACTTCAATTAGCTCTTTAGGAAGGGGCATAAATGCCTCCCTAAACAGGATAGAACTTTTCTATAGCCTTATTAGGCATTATCACTAATACATCAACTCCATCCCCACTTATTGCATCGCGAGAAATAGCGCTTTTAACAGCCGTAACTACTATTTTCTCTCCTTCATCAGCAGTAATTTCATCTTTATACATGTTCTCTATTATACCTATGGCAACTTGAGCACCTGTACCTAGTGCTGCATATTTATCTTCTATGAGAGAACCTAAAGCGTCTAGAACGAAGAGATGTGGTCCGGTCTCATCTATACCTCCAACTAGAGTCTCAGTGAAGTACGGGGTCGTTCGTTTGTTGAATAATATTATGGAGAGAAGCTTAGCTGCTGCCCTTACGGGCATTATCCGTCCATTCTCTAGTTCATAAAGCCTTGCCTCAGCAGCCAAAATCCTAGCTATGCTCTGCATATCGCTTATTAAACCCGCGCATGCTATACCTAGCCTATCATTTATCCGAAATAACTTCTTGCCTGCCTTACTAATAAGTGTAAACCCATATGTAACGCGCTTCTCTGATGCTAAAACAACACCATCCTTTACTACTAATCCTACTGCTGTAGCACCGGGCGTGAAGGAGTAAGCATACTGTGCGAGATCCTCCTCAATGTTCTTATTGCGTATTGAATCATCGTAGTACATACGGATGCACCCTTTCACTAATACACTAACAAAGATTTATTTTTACCTCCTTAACTACACTAAACTAACACGGGAGTATGAGTAACGAAATTAAGAATTCAAAAATTATGGCTGCTAAAAAGGCCCTCGAATTCATTAAAGATGGTCAAGTAGTAGGTATCGGTTCAGGTACTACCGTTGAAGAATTCATTAACATATTAGCTAAAGAAGTTAGATCAAGCGGCATCGAATTAATAACGATACCAACCTCCTTCAGAATATATCAACTCCTAATCGAAAATGGATTTAGAGTAGCGACATTAAATGAATACCCTGAACCAGATGTCGCCATAGATGGAGCCGATGAAGTTGATAGTAAGCTCAATTTGATAAAAGGAGGTGGGGGTGCGCATACATTAGAGAAAATAGTTGATTATTCCGCAAGAGAGTTTATAGTAATCGTAGATTATACTAAGTTAAGCAATCGTCTATGCGAGAAAAGACGTGTTCCAATAGAGGTACTCCCTATTGCTATCAAATCTGTAAGTAAGAAGCTTAAGGAATTCGGCGCACTTGACGTGACATTACGAAATGGTGCTCCCAATAAGTACGGCCCTTTAGTAACTGAAACTGGTAATATGATTTTAGATGTACGATTTCCTCCATTAGAAAACCCTGAATCCATGGAACTGAAATTGAAGACCATACCAGGCGTAATAGAGGTCGGTATATTCTCCAGAGATCATGTTTCAGCTGTAGTGGTCGGTTATCCTAAATTAGCAAAGGTGTTGAAGAAAACATAAAGTATGGTGCCGGGGCCGGGATTTGAACCCGGGACCTCCGGAATACATGCCATTAAAGGCTTTATGAGTCCGGCGCTCTACCAGGCTAAGCTACCCCGGCACCTAGATAGAATATCTCAGATCCTCATATTAAACTTTTGACGCTTTATCTCATACTTAATTATCTTTCTCAATTTTGACTCCATCTTTACTGACTTCCGTTACAAAGACCCTTCGGCTAACTGTTCTTAATGCATTCATGACTTTACTATATGATGAATTATCCACTAGCGCTACTATAAATCCACCACCACCTGCACCTGTTATTTTAGCTCCCTTTGCCCCGCTCATCCTTGCTATATATACTAGCTCCTCTAATTTAGCGTTTGATACCCCTATAGCTGACAGGAGTCCATGGTTTATATTCATTAAGTCGCCAAGCATCTCAGCATCTCCTTTTCTTAACGCATCCACTACCATCATTACAAGTTCTCTTGATGCTTTGTATACATGTTTAAGAATCCTTTCGTATCTACTATATAATGACAGGACATTAGAAACCATTACGCCTGTGTTTCTAGGTAATCCAGAATCGGCTAGAATGAACTTATGGTTCTTTATATTATATTGAATACTCTCGAATCCTTTACCCTTACGATACAATATTACTCCTCCATACGTAGAAATAGTATTGTCTATTCCACTGGGCTTTTTATGAACTATTACTTCAGCCTCATACGCAATCTTACATATCTCATCTAACCCTAAGTTTAAGTTGAGGAGCTCATTAAGAGCGGCTGCACAAGCAACCGCTACTGCTGCTGAGGAACCCATGCCGGAAGCGGGTGGTATCTCTGATTTTATTCTAAGCTCTATCCCTCTGTTACAATTGCTCATTTCAACAATTTTATTCACTATACTCACTATCGGTATTAACTCCTCCTTTACAATACCTCTTGTTGGAACACTCCTTACTTTTAGGTCTTCCGATTCAATTACTATGTCCCTATCTTCTCTGAACCTAACATATGCCCTTGCTCTTAGGCTTATAGCCATGGCTATAGCTGGCTCTCCTTTTACAACAAAATGTTCTCCTGCTAGTATTACCTTACCTGGGGCTGAAGCTACGATCCATTCATTAGCCATTATGCTCACCATATCGTCACTTTCTTCTTTACTTAACTCTACAAATTAATATCTCCCATATTCCTGAAATTAAATTTTGGATAGGCACTCATCACAAGCTTCTTAGTTATCTAGCCTTAGCTTAGCTCTCTAAACCTTTAAATATATCTCATGTATTATGAGATTTAGGGAGTGGGCCGGTAGCTCAGCCAGGTAGAGGTGGGCCACCACCTATAGCGCCGGGCTCTTAACCCGGCGGTCCCGGGTTCAAATCCCGGCCGGCCCGCCAAAAATACGCTATAAGATAAGAGAAGCAATATCGTGTTATTATGTAGAGTTACCTATGTAGTTTTACCACTTTTAAAAACCCTTAAAAGAAATAACTCTATAATCTGTGATTATTGCTAAAGGGTTTGACCAATATTTCATAGAATAACTCGTTTGGGGGCATTTTCCTTATGAAGATTGATGAATTTTCTAACTTCCTCAATTGTAGGCAATCCTACAATCGCTCCTACATGCATGCATTTTATTGCTGCAATTGCATTCGCGATCCTTAATGAGTGATCTAAAGGTAACCCTTTCACTATGCCATAAAGGATTCCTGCATTCCAGGCATCACCCGCACCTACGGTATCCTTTACAGGGACTTTGTAGGCTTTCATAAAGAAGATATTATTGCCATCAGATAATATTGCGCCTTTTTCGCCCATTTTAACTCCAATAATCCTAATTCCATGTTTGCTTGCCAATCTTATGCACTCGCCTACATCGTTTGTTTCGAATAATAAAGAGTGTTCTTTAAGCGTAGCTAACAATATATCAACGTATTTTAGGACAGTAGCGTATGTTTCTCTAGCTTTCTCCTCACTATCCCATACATCAATCCTAAATGTAGGATCTAAAGAAATTAATATATTATGGGACTTCAATTTAGGGAGAATTTTAAGTATTTCAGAACGTGATGGCTCCTGAGATAATGCAAAACCCGATATATGAACCACCTTAGCTAGTCTTAGATAGTCTATATCCGAATCTGTGAACTTAAGCTCTGTATCGGCGCTTAAACTCCATGGTTTCCTATAAAAGAAGAACTCTCTCTCACCACCAGGTAATTTAACTACAAATGCTAATGTAGTCCGAGTATTCGGAATTTTCTTTACATGGGTTATATCAACTTTATGGCTGGCAAGAGTGTTTATTAAGAATCTGCCAAAAGCATCGTTGCCTACTGCAGTAATTGCGCCTACTTTTAGTCCTAGATGTGCGCATGCAATTGCACAATTCATGGGTGCTCCTCCAAAACACGCCTTATAGGTAAAGTCATTGATTGGTATGAAATCGACAATTATCTCTCCAATACATATAACGTCCATTTATGAATCCCTTATTAAGTAGAGCGGAAGCTTTATATTTAATTTATAAAGTTCATACTACAAGGCGGTCTTTATGAGCGCTGAAAGTACAACACAAGAGAAATACGTTACGTTAAGAGATCGTAACATAAAGCTCTTCGGTAAGTGGGATTGGGAAGGTATTGAAATAAAAGATCCTGGGCTTCGAGACTATATATGCCTCAAACCAGTTTACTTGCCACATAGTGGAGGTAGACATGCTAAGAGGAGATTTGGAAAGGCTGATGTTAATATTGTTGAAAGATTAATTAATAAGCTAATGAGGGGCGGTAGGAATACCGGAAAGAAGCACTTGGCATATAATATAGTCAAGAAAGCTTTCGACATAATTTATTTAAGGACAGGGAAGAATCCAATTCAAGTCCTAGTTGATGCAATTCAAAACGCTGCTCCAAGAGAGGAGACTACTAGAATAGCTTATGGTGGTATAGTATATCACGTGGCAGTAGATGTAGCTCCTCAAAGACGTGTTGACCTAGCTTTGAGATTTATTGCAGAAGGCGCTAAGATGGCTGCATTCAGCAATCCCAAGTCAATAGAAGAATGCCTAGCTGATGAGATCATCCTTGCAGCTAACAACGATCCTAAGAGCTATGCAATAAGGCAGAAAGATGAAATAGAGCGTATAGCCGCAGCCTCAAGATAAGATTATTCACTATACTTTAATTTAGTTATAGTTCTTCTGAAGTTTTGAAAGTATTTAAAGGACTTAGCCTTTAGTAACGCCTATTGGAACTAACCTTGCTACTTTAGTTGCTATTCCAACTCTATGAGATACCTCTACTACTCTATCTACATCCTTATAGGCACCTGGTGCCTCCTCCGCTATTACCCTTGCGTTTGCTGCTCTCAATACTACTCCCTTCTTCTCAAGTTGTACTGCTATCTCCCTTGGCCTCCAAGTTCTTACTGCTGCGGCCCTACTAAGGTATCTCCCGGCTCCATGAGCTGTAGAACCAAACGTTATTCTCATTGCAGTCTCAGTTCCTACGAGTACCCATGATGCAGTTCCCATACTTCCAGGAATTAGGACAGGTTGCCCTACACTACGATATATTGCAGGAACTGCTGGATGCCCTCTTGGAAACGCCCTAGTAGCTCCTTTTCTATGTACTACAACTTTCCTTTTCGCATTTCTATCCACTATATGTTCCTCTATCTTAGCTATGTTGTGTGCCACATCGTAGACTAAATGCATTCCAAGATCCTCAGGGGATTGCTTGAATACTTTCCTAAACGCCTCTCTTACCCAATGCATTATCATCTGTCTGTTAGTCCATGCGAAATTAGCAGCAGCAGCCATAGCTGCCATATATGCTTCCCCTTCTCTGCTCTTCACGGGCACTGCGGCTAGTTCTCTGTCCGGTAGCTTTATTCCATAGCGTCTAACTGCACGTTCCATTATCCTAAGGTAATCGCTACATACCTGATGACCAAGCCCTCTACTACCCGTATGTATCATTACTGTGATCTGTCCTTCATGTGTTATCCCGAACGCTTTCGCTACTTCAGGATTATATATCTTATCAACAACCTGTATTTCTAAGAAGTGATTACCGCTACCTAATGTACCTAATTGAGCGCTACCTCTCCTCTTAGCTGTATCTGATACTTTATCAGGATCTGCTATTTTCATACTTCCTCTTTCTTCTATTCTGTCTAAATCCTCCTCCCATCCATACCCATGTGCAACGGCCCACTCTACTCCTGATGCTAATACTTCATCAAGCTCCCTCATGCTTAATCTTACATGTCCTCTTGATCCAAGCCCTGATGGTACCATTCTAAATAACGTATCAACTAACTCCTTAAGCCTCGGTTTTACATCATTATAGCTTAAATCTGTCCTCAAGAGTCTGACACCACAATTTATATCATAGCCAACTCCTCCAGGACTTACTACTCCCTCTTCATAGTCTATTGCAGCTACACCTCCTATCGGAAAACCATATCCTTGATGTCCATCAGGAAGTACTATCGAGTATTTGTATATTCCTGGTAAACAGGCTACGTTAGCTGCTTGCTCTAAAGTTAGGTCACTCTTCATCTTCTCTAGTAGTACTTCATCTGAGAATATCCTAGCTGGTACTTTCATTTGCGGCTTATATTTTTGTGGAATTTCCCACACGAATTCCGAAATTCTTTTTAAAGGAGGAACCATGTTCAAAACCTAGAATATCCTACCCATAAGTGGTTTAAATGCTTTTTTATATTTGCCTTTTATATTAGATATCCAGAACAAATTTTACGTATGAATTGCCCTCTTCTTCATGAATTTCCATTAAAGAGTATGTAACCGCTTTGACCTCTGTTTTAGATGGATGCTTTTTGGGATCAAATCTCTCTCCCCAAGCTCTTCCCTTTAATAAGTAATGGTCATTTCTTTTCTCTATCTTTACTTTAAACTTTGAGAAGACCAAGCCCTCTGAATCGAAAAGTATCAATAAATTCTCAAGCCAGCTATATAAGAGTGCCTCTAAGTCTTCTTCTTTAATGTTTACCTCTCGCACTATATTCGGTGTAATTTTGTCTATATCTGTCATTACATTAAACATAGCCTTAGCTGCATT
>JAGGUS010000184.1 GCA_021158375.1 Thermoprotei archaeon | reverse complement strand
TGGTCTCTACCGCCTGTGCATACTTAAGAATGCCAGAAGTATGGATTATTGGTGATGTCTTTACGCATCCGGATTATAGAGGAAGAGGATATGCTAAAGCCGTGACATCAGCTATAACTAACGATGCTATAGTCTCAGGCGCTAAAGCGTTACTTCATGTTAGGGCTGATAATAAACCCGCTATTCGAGTTTACGGGGCTATAGGCTATAAGGAGATTTCTAGGAGGCCTTGGATCATGTTCTCTAAACATTATTCAAGTTCTCGTTCAGGATCTAATTAACCCATTTAGCTGTTACCTTCTAATTCCTATTTTGACTAAATTATACAACATTTAATATGTAGTAGACAAAGCGGAGTATCTTATTCATGCGTTTCTTGAAATCCATCTATACCTTAAATATTAGAGTTACCCTATATAGCTTGTTTTCCTGTCTTTCTACATTTCACGAAGAGTTCGGATTGCTAATGTTCGCGATATATCATTGTATGATGTATGATGCTTTCCTTATTTTTTATCTTTGGAAAATATTTTTATACTTAATTTTTTAATATACACCTGATGCTCAAACGGAGGAGATTGTATAGGTCGTTATTAATATTCTTGAGCAGAAAGGCATTCTTTGCTGTAGCTGCTTACTTCATATTTCTTACGATCATATTCCTTGTGCCACGATTAATTCCTGGTAACCCACTAGCCCTCCTCTTATCTCAGCTTTATAGGCAAGCACAGGCTAATCCTGAAACTATTCGGGAGTGCTATAAAAGGTTAATGGAACAGTTTGAGATGAACAAACCCTTATGGAAACAATATATTGACTTCATAATTAGGACATTTAAAGGCGACTTAGGTGTATCAATTTCTATGTTTCCCACAAAAGTTATAGACATAATAATGCTGAACCTACCTTGGACCTTGGGGCTTCTGCTACCCGCTACTATAATCTCTTGGATATTTGGGAACCTTTTAGGGGCGCTAGCTGCCTATAAGAGAAAGACAGCAACTGATAATGTTCTCTTAACGATCTTCATAATCCTTTCTCAGACACCTTACTATTGGTTGGCAATGCTCCTTCTATTCCTCTTTGCAGCTAAATATCGAATATTTCCTGTTGGTGGAACATATAGTCTAGGGATGGTGCCATCTTTTACGCTTAGCTTTATAATAGACTATCTAAAGCATCTTGCTCTTCCACTTCTTTCAATAGTCATAGGCGCTATTGGAGGATGGGCAATAGGTATGCGCTCGATGATGATATATGAAATAGGTTCCGATTATGTAATCTTCTCAAAGACACTAGGATTACCTCATAGAAAAATAATGTCCTATGCTTTCCGAAGCGCTATATTGCCTCAGATTACTGGACTCGCCACTAGCTTAGGTACAATTCTCGGAGGAGCGTTAATAACCGAGCTGGTCTTTAATTATCAAGGGATGGGGCTGGTTCTGTTTAGAGCCCTATCCTCCTTAGACTATCCGCTCATCCAGGGAACATACGTCATACTCGCCGCAACCTTAGTTTTAGCAACATTTATCATAGACCTATTATATTCGCTCATAGATCCACGTATAAGGACTGGGGCTGAAGGAAGCTAGGTGGGATTCATGAAAGAGAAACTTCGTAAAATAATAGATCCCCTTTTGGGTGTGCTGAGGATTAAAAAAGCCCTAGTAAGCATAATAGTATTACTGGCTGTAGTTGTAATAGGCATCATAGGCCCTATAGTATATCCTGTAGATCCCACGTCGACAACAGGACCGCCTGAACGTCCTCCATCAAAGCAATATCCACTAGGTACAGATACTTTTGGGAGAGACGTCTTAGCCCAAGTACTACATGGAATTCGCTCCTCCCTCTACATAGGGCTTACTGCTGGTCTAATAGCTCTAGCAATAGGAACTATGGTGGGCTCAATTGCAGGATATTCTGGAGGTCTTACAGACGACACCCTCACTTTGCTTATCAGAGTATTTTATATATTTCCATCAATATTACTGATGATACTGATCGCTGCGTATGTCAGATATAGGACACCTCTACTAGTTGCATTAATAATAGGCATTACTTCTTGGCCAGATTTAGCTCTGTGCGTTCGATCTCAGATACTCAGCTTAAAGGAGCGTGAGTTCGTCTACATGTCAAAGATTTCTGGCTATTCTGGAATTAAAATAATACTAGAAGACCTTCTGCCCAACATGTTATCCTACATATTCATGTACTTTGTCATGTTATTAGCAGGAGCTATGCTTTCAGAAGCTGGATTAAGCATGATAGGCGTTGGCGTGACCAAAGGCGTATCGCTTGGTATCATACTATATTGGGCAGAGGCTATGGATGCAGTTCGTAGAGGATTATGGTGGTGGTTTATACCTCCTGGAGCAATATTAGTCGCTATTGCCTCCTCTTTACTCATGTTATCTACTGCGCTTGATGAGTACTTTAACCCAAGATTAAGGGAGGAGTAAAGATGGAAAGCTTGGTGGAAGTTAGAAATCTAAGAGCATACTATATGTTACGAGGAGGGAAGATCGCAGTTAAAGCTGTGGATAATATCACGATGGATATTAAAGAAGGCGAGGTCTTAGGCATAGTCGGTGAGTCTGGCTGTGGTAAATCTACTTTCGCTAGGTGCATCATGATAGACTTTACGCCTCCCTTAAGGAAAATTGGCGGAAAGATAATTATGGATGGCCATGACCTGACGAGTCTTAGTATGGAGGAGCTTCGAAAAAATGTATGGGGAAGGCTGATCTCTATGATACCACAAAGCGCGCTTAATGCTCTTCCTCCAGTGAGGAAGATAGGTGACTTCATATACGATGTAGCGTTATATCGCTTAGGTATACGCGATAAGGAAAAAGTTCAGGAGCTTGCTCAGGAGCGTTTTGAGGATGTAAAATTAGCACCATATGTCCTAAATATGTATCCTCACGAGTTAAGCGGTGGTATGAAACAGAGAGTTGCCATCGCCATAGCGACGTTACTTAAACCTAAATTATTAATTGCTGATGAACCTACATCTGCTTTAGATGTAGTTACACAAAAAGCGATTCTTCGCACGCTTCTAGATCTTAAGAAAGGCGGTATAATAAGCAGCATAATGTTCATTACTCACGATATAGCGATTTTAAGGCAGATTGCTGATAGGATAGGTGTTATGTACGCGGGTAAACTAGTAGAGATCGGAAGCGTAGATCAAATACTATATAACCCATTACATCCATATACGAAGGCGCTAATCAACTCAGTAGTAACGCCTGAACCTGAAATTAGAAAGAGAGGGATTACATATATTCCAGGTAGCCCCCCAGAGCTGATCAATCCTCCACCTGGTTGCAGATTTCATCCAAGATGTCCCTACGTTAAGGATATCTGTAAAATAAGAGAACCGGAAATGGTTACTGTAGAACCTGGCCACTTAGTAGCCTGTCATTTGTATAGTCAGGAGGAGGGGCGATCATAAATGTTAAAAGTAGTTAATTTAACCAGGATATTCACAATGGGACTCTTCAAAAGAAGATACATATATGCTGTTAATAATGTCTCATTTGAGATAAAGAGCGGGGAAATAGTCTCTTTAGTTGGTGAAAGTGGTTCTGGCAAAACTACTACGGCTAAAATAATACTAAGATTATTACCACCTACAAGTGGTAAAGTGCTCTTCGAAGGTAAGGATGTATGGAGAGATTATAAGGGATCTACTCTTAAGGAATACTATAGAAACGTACAGGGAATATTTCAAGATCCCTATGCTTCATATAACCCA
>JAGGUS010000111.1 GCA_021158375.1 Thermoprotei archaeon | reverse complement strand
TAGGAGGAGATGTTATAGGATTTTCGGAAGTAAGTACTACATCTATAGCTAAGGGAGAGACGTTTGCAGATACTGTAAGAATGCTCGATTCTTATGCTGACATAATAGTTATAAGACATAGAGTAGAGGGGGCTGCGCAGTTTGCTGCAGAGATTGCCGAATCGCCAGTGATTAATGCAGGCGACGGAACGCGGCATCATCCAACACAAGCAATGATCGATCTTTACACCATTAGGAGGAACTTTGAAAGTATAGATGGACTCTCGATTGGTGTGCTTGGAGATCTTAAGTATGGAAGAGCCGCTACGTCTTTTATTTATGGCGTCTCTAAGTACAAATTAAAGAAATTATTCTTGATATCACCGCCCTTACTAAGAGCTCGAAGAGAGGTCTTAGAGTATCTAAGGACTCAAGGAGTGAGATATGAAGAAACGAACAAGCTAGAAGATGTTATAAGTGATTTAGACGTCCTTTACGTTACGAGAATACAAAAAGAAAGATTTCCAGATCCAGCCGAGTACGAAAAAGTACGAGGGAGTTATAGAATAACGATAAGCATACTCAAGGATGCTAGGGATAACCTTATAATACTTCATCCTCTGCCAAGAGTAGATGAGATAGCAAACGAAGTAGATAATACGAAGCATGCTAAATACTTCGAACAGGCAAGCTATGGCGTTCCTTTAAGAATGGCGCTATTAAAGTTAATTCTGGCGGGTGAGTAAATATGGTAGGTGAAAAGGAGCTTATAGTAAGGAAAATAGAAAGAGGGACAGTAATAGATCATATCCCGGCTGGATATGCGCTACACGTATTAAAATTGCTTGGAATTACAGGAAAAGAGGGAATGCGTATTGCAATAGTGATGAATGTTGAAAGCAAAAAACTCGGTAAGAAAGATATAGTAAAAGTAGAAAATATAGAGTTAAGTGAGGATACAGTTAACAGAATAGCATTGATAGCACCTACAGCAACAATAAATATAATAAGAGACTACAAAGTTGTGCTAAAGAGAAAAGTCAAAATACCAGAGCGTATAGAGGGATTGTTAACATGTATAAACCCGAGATGTATAACGAACCAGCCTAGAGAGCCCGTAACGCCTAGGTTTAGAGTCATAGAGAGAAATCCGTTAAGAATAGTGTGCGAATATTGTGAGACAATAATGGAGCATGAAGAGATTATAAGACAACTAATCGGTGAATAAATGACAGTAAGGACTGTAGATAAATTACTCATAGGAAAGGCATATTTTAACAGTCGAGTTCAAGAGGTAGCAATAGCAGTAGATAGAGGAATAATAGCGGGAATTACGAAGCCGAGTAGAGCACCCCAAGCTTCCACAGTGATAAAAGTAGAGGGTAAAAGGATAATATTCCCTGGAATGGTAGATATACACGTTCATATGAGGGATCTAAGGCAGGAATACAAAGAGGATTGGTATACAGGAACTCTTTCAGCACTAAGAGGAGGTGTTACTTTAATAATCGATATGCCAAATAACGATCCTCCAATGGACTCTATCGATAGGATAAGAGAAAAGAAGAGAATCGCAGAAAGTAAAGCCCTAGTAGATTATCTATTTTATTTAGGATATCCTAAGGACTTAGCAGAGATAGAGAGAGCTAAGGGGGAACCAATAGTAGGAGTGAAAGTATATCCTGAGGACTTTAGAAGGGACTTAACGCCTTTAATATTTAAATGTGCTGAAAAAGGACTAAGCATAGTCGTTCATCCTGAAGAGCCAGAAGAATTAAGAAGAGATAAATTCGGTGTCAAGGCAGAGCTAATTGGTGTTAAGAGAATTTTAAAGACTCTTCGAAACCTCAATCATGTTAAAGTACACGTACACTTAACGCATGTCTCGTTAAGAGAAGCAGCAGAGCAAATAATCCTTAGTAGGGGAGAAACATCAAACATTACGTTTGATGTTACAATACACCACATAATGTTAGACCATAGTGCATATGAAAAGTTAGGTGGATTAGCTTATGTAAGACCTCCACTTAGGAGCGCATATGATAGGGAATATCTCTTCAATCTGGTAAGGAAAGGAGAACCTAATGCTATAGTAACTGACCACGCTCCACATACACTTGAAGAAAAAATGAAAGATGAACCGTTGCCTGGATTTCCTGGACTTGAAATAGCATTTCCAATTCTCTTCACGCAAATATTGGAAAGGAGGATTCCGATAAGCGCAGTAGATCTTTACTCCTATAGACCTGCAGAGTTATTCAATATAGCTAAGGGATCGATATCTGTAGGAAACGATGCCGATTTGATAATAATTAATTATGGAGTAGAGAGAAAAGTGGAGCCCGAGAAATTCGCTAGCAAAGCTAAATATAGTCCATTTAAGGGATGGAGACTTAGATGCGATGTAGAAAAAGTAATGATAAGAGGAACCTTTGTATATGAGAGTGGAACAATACTAGTTAAGAAGGGATATGGTAGACCAGGGCGTAGATTTAAGTGTAGAAGTAGCTGGAATGAAGCTTAGAAATCCGCTTATCTTAGCATCAGGAATACTTGGAATCACCCCAGGAACATTAAAAAGAGTTGAAAGAGCTGGAGCTGGAGCTGTCACAACGAAGACTATAACTAAAGAGAAAAAATCAGGTTATGGAAATCCAGTTATAGTAGAATTAGAGTATGGATTATTAAATGCCATGGGATTGCCAAATCCAGGCGTTAAGTACTTTCTTGAAGAAATGAAGGAAATGAAAAAAATGCTTGAGATACCTCTTATAGTCAGCATAGCAGGTTCTACACCCGATGAATACGCATATTTAGCTAAGATCATTAGTCATGCAGGTGCCGATGCTATAGAACTAAACCTCTCATGCCCTCATGTAGAGAAGACAGGAGTTGAAGTAGGAAGCGATCCAGATATGGTTTACGATATAGTTAAGAACGTAAAAATTGCGAGTAATAAACCGATATTAGTAAAGTTGTCAGCTATGACCCCAAGTATCGTAGAGATAGGTAAGGCGGCTGTTGATGGAGGAGCAGATGGAATCGTAGCTATAAATACCATACGTGCTATGGCGATCGATATCTATGCAAGAAGGCCTATTTTAAGTAATAAATTCGGAGGCCTATCGGGCCCAGCAATAAAACCAATAGCTGTTAGATGTGTCTATGAATTATACGAGGCCGTTAGAGTCCCTATAATAGGAGTAGGCGGCATATTGAATTGGCAAGACGCTGTTGAGTTCATATTAGCAGGAGCTACGGCAGTCGAGGTAGGTACCGCAATAGCCATAAGAGACCTGAATATCTTTAGAGAGATAAAAGAGGGACTTATTAGGTATATGATAGAGGAGGGGTTCAATAGCATAAAGGAACTAATAGGAATTGCTCATGTAAACTAGCGAGAATCAGCGTTAGAGAAGTAGCTAAGCGTTATTGAATACTGTCTCCTATTCACGATACTTTTATCTCCTCCCTATCTGTCTATAAGCTAGGGCGTTGACAAAATACATATTTGTCACAGGAGGAGTGTTAAGCGGGCTTGGAAAAGGTGTAGTAACAGCATCTATAGGGAAACTATTCCAGTTTAGAGGATATAAAGTCGATGTGATAAAGATAGATCCTTATCTAAATGTAGATCCAGGAACATTAAATCCTATAGAACACGGTGAAGTCTTCGTATGCGAATACGTATGGAATTTTAC
>JAGGUS010000228.1 GCA_021158375.1 Thermoprotei archaeon | reverse complement strand
AGATCAAGCTACCTGGAATACAGCAGGTATCGTTAGAAGATGGTCAGAAATCGATTAGGAGGTATGCTCCCATAGTTATCTCTGCTGTATTAATTGCAGTCGGTACCCTCGTATATCTACTAGTATTAAAGAGAAGGACTATTGCCTAGCTACTTAATTACTAATTTGCTCTTTTTATTAGAGTAATATCACTACTAACGCTGGTAATATCATTATAATCACTCTCCACAATATGCTTCTTATAAACTTCTTATCCGCTCCTGCTATTTTAGTAAAGATGAGCTTATTCAAAATAGCTGTTAATGTAGTACATAAGGCACACATAGTCGCCGTACTGATAGATATGGTGTTAGCTGACGCTAAAGAAAATGTTGTAAATATTACTGCTTCTGCACTTACAAGCCCTCCTACTATACTAGAACCAATTACTCCCATGGTACCAACGGTCCTCGTTGCTATTGTAGTCATCATCAATATAATGGCAAATGCTAAAAGTGCTTTCAGCGCTACTTCAAAGTTCAAGGGTGATATTAAGCCTAGATTATTCATATTGTTAGCCATTTTCTCGCCATTTTTACTTACAGTAAGTCTAAATAGTAAGAATCCCAATACTAGAGGAAGTAAGAAGCCAAATAACATTGTGTAGCTACTCAATGGCATATTACCGTTCTCCCGAGAGTGATATTTTATTGTCTTTGATATTCATTCTTTATCACCCTCGGGTTCATCATGGTCTCCGCCGACCCCCTCACTGCCCTTCTAGAGCGGTTCTCGGAAATCGGCGGTCATCAATAAACTCATTAGACTACTGAAATTTAAATTTTATTGGGGTTAGACAGATATACAGCTTCAGCATACTTAATAGCTCTAAAAGGACTTAACAATGAACTTAAATGAAACTTTCCAATAAACATCAAAATCTATTCTGCCCCTTACAATACTACTTATTAGCGCTAGTACTAAAATCATGTTTCTGAAAATCATTGCAGAAATTATCGCTATAAGTGCTCTCAATGCCGTAGTGCCTCCTATGCACTTCTTATTATAAAGATTCACTATCGTTACCGTAGTAGCTTCACTATGTACTAGACCCCCCAAGACGGCTACGTATTCTATGAAGTTAGGCCCTACTGCCTTCAATAACATGTAGCTGATATACGATATAGTGAGTATTATGACTAAAAAGAGATATAACATCCTTAAGTTTATTATATGAAATAAGGGATCATATCCCCGAGGGACAAACGGCCCTATTAAGAACGCTAATACTCCTATCTCTAAAGCTGAAATCAATTCCTTATACGTTACGCCCCTTAATATCTTCTCAATATACACCTTAACGGCTAAAACTAATGTAGTGAGTACTGCTATCGCCACCGCCTCAAGTAGAAATCCTGCTCCCGACATAATCCCAGTAGCATACGCTATTCCTAACGCTATAGACGTAGTAATCCCGCTCTCTTTTAGAACTACGAACCTATAAAGCGTATATGATCCTATTATTATCACTGAAATGACCATGAAAATTATTGATAGTGGAATGCAGAGATACTCATAGTTCATCATTAATGGTATTATTGTTGTAAAAGTACCCATGAGTCCTATTAGGCCAAAACTCCTTACTCCTGGAGCGCTTATCCATGCTTTCCTATTGTCCTTACCTTTATTTACTCTATATTTCTCCCTTTCAAGACCTATAAGGGCGGCTGCCGTAAAGCCTACTACAAATCTAAACAAAAGTTCATAACTTGTAAGTTCCAGTTCTGGCAACCGCCTCACCTCTATAGACTATATTGATCTATATAGCCATATATTTTCTAAAGAATAATCCCCTTGATAAAATTTCCCTGATATTTTGACTTGATTTTTCTGAACTTATTGATCATCTTAGATTATCAGCTCTGGTATAATAGTCATTGAAAACTTTATGATTGTATTACTCCTACTATACTACTTCTCCATGATCAAAATCTGGAATTAATGAGAATTAACTAGTCCCTTCTTTTAGCTGGCTTAAAACCTTGTCATGCGCTTTGACTATATTCTCTCTGCTAATTATGCCTATGACTCTATCCTTTTCATTTGGATCAACTACTGGCATTTGTCCTATATTATATCTGACTAGCTTCCTTAATACTGATGCTAACGTTTCATCTGGATATGCCCTAATAACTTTCTTCTTCATAATATCCTTAACCTTAATCTTCTTTCTCATACCCTCTGGTATTTGTAATATGTCCTCAAATGCCACAAAGCCTACTAGTTTTCCATCCTTAATTACTGGAAGCCCTCTATGTTTGGCCTTTAGTATCCTATCCATTGCTTCTCTAACTGTCATATCTGGCAAGACGTACTCTACTTCCCTATCCATTACCTCGCTAACTAGCAGTGTTTCAAGTATGTCAATGCTATACTCCTTTATGTGAGCTGGCGAATACACTCTTGATGGTACTTGTTCTGCATATATGCTAATCTTTCCTGTTAATATATATGAAATAGCGATAGCTAATGCTGCAGGAGCCATCATCTCATATTCTCCCGTCATCTCTGATACCATTATTAATGTTGCTACTGGTGCCTTTGAGATACCTCCAAAGAGTGCCATCATTCCAATAACTATGGCTGAGGCTATGAATTCCTCTCTATTAGAGATTAGTTCTGGGAATAAGTTGATGAATATATTGCCTACTGCTGCACCCGTAAATGCTCCAATTACGAGTCCTGGGGCGAAGACGCCACCGCTTCCACCTGAACTTATCGTAAACGCTGTAACCACAATCTTCAATGTAGCTAATACGAAGAGACATATTACGAGCTCTATCCATGTCTTAGGGTATATCCATTTTCCATTCCAATGCATCACTGGTATTTCATTATGCGCTAAACCCACTATCCATCCATATCCCATCTCAAGAACTTGAGGGAATATCATTCCTATTATCCCAACTGCCAATCCGCCTATTGCGGGTTTAAAGTGAGGTAATAAACGTAATTTGTTAAATAGCCTTTCCATGGAGTAAAATATCTTAACATACAGTATTCCCACTAAACCACATACTACTCCCAAAACTGCGTAACAAAGTAATTCTGGAGGATAATGAAATGAGACTTGCGGCAATGCAAATACATGATTCCAGCCGCTATATATGCAAAATATTCCATAGCCTATCACTGAAGCCATAAGCGCTGGTATTATGGCCTCTACTTCATAGTCTCTATGATATAGTACTTCAGCGCCGAATAATGCACCTCCTAATGGTGCCTTAAATATTGTTCCTATTCCTGAACCAACTCCCACGGCCAGTACAAGTCTCCTATAATATGTACCCCACTTCATTAGTCTTGCGAACAACGAACCAAATCCTGCGCTTATCTGTGCCATAGGCCCTTCCCTTCCAGCACTACCTCCAGACCCTATAGTTATTGACGATGCAATCATCTTTATCAGCGGTATTCTAGTCCTTACTTTACCCGCATGCCTATGAAAAGCTGCAATTGCTGCATCTGTACCATGACCTTTCGCTTCAGGTGCAAATTTAAATACTATGAACCCCGTCAACAATCCACCAAGCGTAGTTATTATTGGTATCATCCATGGTCTCTTGGGTGGTGGTGGTAGGTGCCATCCTGAGGGTTTCGGCACATAGTATCCTGCTGGCATTTCAAGGAAGTATTTCATAAATATATCCAACATTTCATGAAAAATTATAGCACCTATTCCTGAAATTATGCCTATTGCAATGGCCATTATTAGTATGTCTTTAAGATACTGAGAGTTATGTCCGCTCTCCATATTCATTCATCACCTCTACTCTTTCTACTTCACTTCTATGCCCTTTTGATGAGCTACCTTTCTTCGTAATTATCAAGTGAGATATATTTTTAATCCTCTATCCAAAAAGCCCTCTTTCAATATCTCATCCTTAACCTCCAGTAATACATCTCCTTTCTTAAGCTAGTAAGCTGATCACGTGCCTGTTCTCTAGTGAACGGTAACTTATTATATCATCGCTAAGTGCGTTATTATAACTAATAACAAAATCCTTAAGTGATTAGGAGATGCAAACGAAACAATTGCTTACTTCTTCTGTACTATGCTAATGACTATCTTGAATAATTCCTCCTCAATTAATCTCACTCTTGAATCTAGTGTGTTATTATAATACTCTCTCCCATCCACACTTTGTACTATGATTCCCCCTATGTAATTGCCCTTAAGATCTGCAATTTTTATCCTTATCTTTCTCCTCTTCTTCTTTTCTACTTCCTTTATTATGTTCGGTAGCATCTCCCTTACTATCTCTTGATCCTTAGGCAAGACATATAAAACCACGTCGTCACTATCTACATTAAGTAGTGCCTCCTCTATAAGGTTTCTAAGTCCTTTAACATATACTTCATCCCTTTCTAGACTTCTTTTTTGTAGTTTTTCTCGTAGCTCCCTTAATATATTATTGAAAATCTCATTCTTCTTCAGTAAATACTCCTTCTTCAGTTCTATCTTAATTTGTGCATATTCCTTGAGAAGCTTTTGCCTTATCTCCTTAGTAACTTGGGCTATTTTCTGTCTTCTTAACTCTTCTGCTCTTCTCTTTGCATTCTCTATTATAATTTCCACTTCTCTCTTCGCATTTTCTATTACTTTTCTTGCTTCTTCTTCTGCTGCTTTTCTTATCTCCTCGGAAAGTACCTTGACGACATCTTTTACGCTCATTTTAATCCCCTAATCCCAAAACCATTTTCTCTAAATGTTCTAAAATCTTCTGTTTATTCTCCTCTACCATTCTCCTTAAGAGCTCTACATCTCTGAAGAGTTCTTCTCTTAGCTTAACTATTTCTGCTTTTGCCCTTCTTTCTTCTTCTTTTGCAATCTCTTCTTCATCTATTTTAAGTGCATTCTCTATTATTCTCTTAGCCATTTCCTTAGCAGAATCTATCATTCTTTTCGCTTCATTCTCTGCTCTCCTTACTACCTCCTCTGCCTTTCTCTCCTCTTCCAATAACCTTAGGAAGTCTATTTCTTCCATTTTAGCTCAACCCCTACAGCTTTTGATATTAGTTTATGTAATTCTTCAAGTCTTGTGGTTCTTTTCTCTCCTAGGTCTGGTACTACTACTATTAGTGGTGGTTCCCTTATTTTTTCCAACACATGCCTTAATAAATCCTTTATGATAACATATATATCATCCTCTATTATAACCATTCTAGACCTTAGTATAGCATCTACGACTTCTGCTTTCCTGTAATCCTCTTCTAGCTCATCTTTTTTTACTAGGTGCACATCTGCTCCTATTATTCTAAGTGCCTCAATTGATCTGCTACATCCTATCGCTACTATATTAATGCGCATTGTAAATTCCTCCTTATAATATAATATTGACTAAAACTTAAATTACCCCCATATTATAAAGGTATAGGGTTTCATTAAATGTTAAGACCTGAAAGGATGTCACACTTCAGGATTATCGTTCCCATAGAACATGAGTTAGACTTAGTTGATGCTCTAGCCATATTCGGAGAAGTTCATCTGAGTACTCATTATGCTGAACTATCCATATCTTTACCTCCTATTCTCCAGAAGATCCTTGAACAACGTATTGCGATCTCTCAGTTAAATCTCGATGAGGCACTAGATACTGTTAAGCGTTTTCTTAGAGAGGATGATCCTCTACTATCATCTCTCAAGGAGATTAAACTTCGTCATGATAGATTTCTTCTGCTTAAGGATTTTATTGCCAAGCTGTCTGAAATGGGTCTTTCCCCAAAGGTCTTCCGTGAAGTAAAAGTCATAAAGTTAGACTGGCTCATAGTATCTAATGATATACTCGATAGTATCACTATGGAGTTAAATAGGCAGGGTATACTTGTTCAGACTCTTAATCTTAATCGTGAAGTAAGTGCACTTTTGCTTGCCTATGAAAGAGCGAAACAGAATATAGTTGATAGTATACTATCAAAGTTCAAGATTAGAAGATGGGAAGTCCCATCTTGGTTCTATAATGATACGAACCGTGTCCTTAGCAGACTCGAGCATGAGATCGAGAATTTAAAGGAGAAGGCTTATGATACTCTAGTAGAAGTTACTCATCTACTACAAGATGCTTTTGAGTACGAACGCGCTTCTAGGATAGGGCTTCTTGAGGAGTCCTATAAGGCTTGTCAAGAGGTACATCAATCGGTTAATAAGGCCACATCGCTATTAGCCTCCCTATCTGCGTTAATTCTTTCAGAAAGAATAATTAAGAAAAATGCATTTGAACTTCTCACAAAGTTTAACATACCTCGTGAACTGGTAACCTCTATAATGAGCTTCATTAAAGCTTATGATAATGTTAACATCTTACTAAGTATACTCGATAGGGTTCCTCCATATAAAAATCTAAAGGATAAACTTAGGCTATTGACTAGAGAGCTAGAAGAACTAATGCTTATTAAGGGTAAGATAACCTCTCAAAAAGAAGCAATCGCATGTAAGCTTTATTCTAGCCCGCATGAAGGCTCTGAGGCGCTAGAAATTCTCAAGAACATGTTGAGATCTCAGGTTAGATCCGAGTCTAAAGGCGTAATGGGTATTAGTCTTTCTGAAAAGGAGTTACTTGTGGTTTGCGATGAGGAAGGTCTCTTTACATCCCTAGATAGTATGGCAAGCAAGCTAGGCATTCAATCGATCAAAGTAGACAAGGATAGTATAGATTTAGTGATTAGAAAACTAACTTCGCGTATAAACCAAGTGCATGCTAAGATAGTGAATCTAATATTATTCCTAACCCTTAGAGTTAAAGATCTAGATGACCTACAAAGATTTCTGCAATCTCTTGAAGACATCAGGCTAAAGAATCTCTTGGAGAGAGCATCTCGAATAAAGATGCGCAAAATAGTAGCTCGTACTGCCCCTAAGAGGAAGCTCCACTTAATACTTAAGAGAATACTAGATCAAAAGGATAGTGCGTTGCTAAAACTTGAAGAAGCTCTTAACTCCTTAATGAAATCGTTAGAACTGCTTTCCTTCGATGAAATATTAAGTAAAAAGAACAAGTACATCGCTATTCTTGATGAATACCTGGCTATTGCTGAGTTCATCTTATCATATGAGCCTATAATTGAAGCCTCTCTTAAGGCACAATCATTAATTAAGGAACTCAGAATATTTAGAGAGAGACGTGTTGTCATAGCTGAGGGTTGGGTTCCGTATAAGTACATAAAAGAATTCGAACAGACGATAAGAACGCGCGTACCTCGAATAATCTACTTGGGGATAAGAGAAGCAAAGCCCCACGAAGCGGCTCCTACTGCATTAAGAATGCGAGGCCTTTCAAAATACCTCATATCACTTACTTTAATGAGGGATGTTCCTAACCATTGGGAATTAGATCCAACACTCCTGTTCACACTACTCTTCATAATAATGTACGGAGTGATGTTTGGTGATATCGGATTAGGAATAATAATCGCGGCATTAGGCTTTTATTTGTTTAAATCTAGGAAACGGATCTTAGGTATGAGTGAAGAAAGTATTAGCACTATTGGACTACTAATGACGCTTTGTGGGCTCTCGGCTACTATATTTGGTATCCTATATGGCATATCCTTCCTTATGCCAATTAGTAAACCTATACTTCCAAGTCCCATTCATAATACACTAGAGGTAATAGGGATTGCCCTATTATTCGGAGTGATACAACTTATATCTGCCTTAGTCATGAGTGTAATAAACTACATACTTGAAGGTAACTATGCGGAAGCGGTATTTAGTGGGAAGGGCGTATTAGGCATTATTTTCTACATCAGTGGTGTATTCCTAGCTTATAATATAGTAAAGGCAAATTACAATCTGGGCATAGCTCTATCGCCAAGCCTAATGCCAGTAACGTGCATTATACTCACTATATTAATCGTCATTCCCCTCTATAGCGTCATAAAGGCCATAATACATCATAACTTAAGTGAAGCAATGCATGGCGTAATGGAACTTGTCGAACTTATAATAGAATATCCTGCTAATACGATATCTTACATGCGTCTTGCAGCCTTCGCTATGGCTCATGAGGCATTCGGGCTCTTAGCGCATGAACTAGCTGGTATGATTGGATTAATACCTAGTCTCTTATTCTCTAACCTAATCGTCCTTGTAATAGAGGGCTTTGCCGTGGGAATACAGTCCTTAAGGCTTCTCTATTATGAATTTTCAACTAAATTCCTTAGAGGAGGAGGTACCTTATACAAACCATTGAGAGTAGGCCAAATAGAGGTATCTGCTGCTCTTAAGTAATGAGAACATTTATTAATGTTTCCCTTATTTCTATTTAGAAGGTGATGCATATCCCGCTTAAAGCTAAGATCGCGCTACCATTATTAATTGTACTGCTGAACGTAGTAGTAATAGTTGCATCATCATCTCTAGTAATGGCACGTTTTGCAGCTATTAATTTATCAGAGAACTTTGCCGAGGAAATAACTCAGGCGTTTACCACCGCCGATGCTGTTGCATTAATCGCTGCTGCTACATCGATTATCGGCTCCACAGTTGCTGCCGGTATAGCATTAAAGGCAGTCGCTACCGCTGGATTTGCTGCTTGCGTTGAGCGTCCTGAGTTAAGAACTTGGATGCTCCTCTTTGGAGGTCTTGCTGAGGGCATTGCTATCTATGGCCTGCTAGTGGCAATACTGATACTCGGAAAGATATGAACTGTTTTTTAATGACGTTTATTTAGAAGTTCAGAATAATGTTATTAACGTCCCAATTATTGCCTCACTCGGAAGGTTATTCTCCTTTCCAATAAATATCCTATATAAATTATACATCTCCTCTCTACATAGTTGAATATAATAGTAAATGAATACTAATGAAAGGCTGTTCCTCCTAGCCCCTCGTTGTAATATATGTAACTCTCTCTCCCTTGCTATGTGCATTAAATCCGCGATTCTCCCCGTTTCAATGTATTTTCTAGCCTCCGCAATATTAATTCCCAGCCTCCTAATTGCACGTTCTAATGCTATGCGTCTACCTTCCTCGTTATAGGGCATAAGACCTTGTAACATTTCTCTGGTTATAGGCTCATATACTTTCTCCTCCCCTAGAACTAAAAGCCAGTATGTAAGCTTTCTTAATATCTCATAGTTCAAAAACTTAATAAGAACCTTAAGAGTTCTCTCATTCCTTCTTATTATCCTCTTGACATAATCGTAATAACATGCATCGAGATATGCCTCTCCCAATGCAATATCTCCCCTCCTTAAGATTCTTCTCATTATGTCCATTCTCATTCTATATGGCTCTCTTCTTAATAATCTCAAGAACGCGTAATCTGTTCTGACCTTTCTTAACTCATTTACATTAATGAAGCGTGAATAAGGATAATAAATAGCGTTTTCCTCCTTACCGTATAAGGTTCTCAGCTTTACTTTTAAGTTCTCTAACTCCAGGTAATCTAAAAACGTCATTAGGAAATCCCCTATCTTGTATTCTACTATTTTGGAGAGAAACGTGACTCTCTCTATAAACCTTCTTGTAATGATCTCAAGTCTTCTATCTAATGGATACTCGTCCTTATATCCTCTATATTCCTCTATATCCCCTAGGCTCACTTCATTATAAATTATGCTCAGATATTGCTCTCTTTTTAGTAGATGTTGTACTAATCCATGACATCTTACTACGGCATAAACAAGGCTCACTACTCATACCTCCTTAGCTACTTCTCTTAATCTAACGAATTCTTCTAACATCTCCTCATTCACTTTTTCCTCCACATATCTTATTGTCTCTTTAAGGTTTGGTATTACGTTCTTCTCAAGGCTATTAACTATCCTGTTAATATAATTAAGTTGTCTGCTAAGTTTCTCAACGGCAACCTCTAGATTTGCTAACTCAAATAACCTCTTCAGTACCTTCCATAACCTTTCAAAGGCCATTCTATACTCAGGATCCTTTATTTTAGATAAATCTGGATCCCTAGTTATTCTTACTTGTGGGACGGTAACTCCTTGAATACTAATTAAAAGAACCTCTGCTTCAGGTGGTTCTATTAAGCTTGTTATCGAACGGTATTCATATTCTCCTCTTAAAGTCCTTAGTCTACAAACCTCCTCTAAGACTCTTAGATATTCATGTTCAATACCGCCCCTCTCCTTGAGTTTATCCATTATTTCGAATAGCTCCTTAACTAATTGTTCTCTTCGCATCTCCAGTATCTCCTTTCCTCTTACGACTAAGTTAAGTTGTCGTCTTAACTTTACTAGGGTTCCTCTTGAGGCAGGGAGGAACTGTAGACTACTTATCGACATTTTTAACCCCTATATTTCGGGTGATACTCCTCTATTATGTCTCTCGGTATTCTCACCAACTCCTCCTCAGGGAGTACCGACAGGACTTCCCATGCTATATCTAATGTCTCCTCTATAGTCCTATTCTCATAAGGTCCCTGACTGAGAAACTTTCTCTCAAATTCATCTGCAAATTTTAAGTATCCTCTCATTCTTTCACTTAGTCCTATCTCTCCAACTATCCTTGCTAGATCTCTTGCCTTTACCCCTCTCGAATAAGCGTCATATAGCTGATCTGAAACGTACTTGTGATCTTCTCGTGTTCGTCCTGGCCCTATTCCGGACTTCATCAACCTACTTAAGCTAGGTAATACATTTATTGGAGGATAAATTCCTTTAGCATGAAGTTCTTGGCTTAATATTATCTGCCCCTCAGTGATATATCCTGTTAAATCAGGAATTGGGTGTCTTAGATCTCCTCCTGGCATAGTCAATATTGGCATTAACGTTATACTACCCCTCTTACCTTTTATTATCCCAGCCCTCTCGTATATCGATGCTAAGTCCGAATACATATATCCAGGATAACCCATTCTTCCAGGTATCTCCCTGCGCGCCGTACTTATCTCCCTTAATGCTTCTGCATAATTGGTCATATCCGTTAGTATGACTAATACATGCATCTCAAGGTCAAATGCTAAATATTCTGCTATAGTTAGTGCAATTCTTGGAGTCATAAGCCTCTCCATAACTGGATCATCAGCTAAGTTAAGAATCACCGTGGCTCGTTCTATAGCTCCGCTCTCTTTGAACTCTCTTATGAAGAACTCTGCTTCTGCGCTCCTAAGGCCAATCCCTGCAAAGACTACTGCGAACTCCTCTTTCTCACCTCTTACAGTGGCTTGTCTAGCTATCTGAGCCGCAAGCATGTTATGTGGTAAGCCTGACACGCTGAATATTGGGAGTTTTTGCCCTCTAACTAGACTGAGCATACAGTCTATTGCTGATATGCCAGTCTGAATGAAATCATGTGGATACTCGCGTGCGACAGGATTTATTGGTTCACCTGATATATCGCGTTTCTCGCCAGTCGTTATACCTGGTAATCCATCTATAGGCTCAAACCTCCCATTAAACATTCTTCCTAGTACTTCATCCGAAACTCTAATTTTAAACGTAGTACCAGTAAACTTGACAAGACAATCTGTCTGAAGCCCCTCTTCCTCGCCTAATATTTGTATCACCGCGAGATCTCTACTTGCCTCAATAACTCTACCGTATCTCTCCTTGCCATCACTCCCTACAATTATGACTACCTCTTCGTTTTTAACTTCCTTTATTCCTTCTACGAACATAAGGTTCCCTCTTACTTCCTTCACTCCCCTATATATCTTTCCTTGATATCTCGCCACAATATCTATAATCTCACTCATACTTCATCCCTCAAGGGATACATTATATTTAATAGCTATATCCTTTAATCGCTTCATCAGTTTACTGTATAATTTCTTGACCTCCTCAAAAGGCCTCTCCTTTACCCTAATCATTTCAAATACCTCTGGAATATTGGCTATCTCTTCGATTGAGACATTATGTCTAATCAACTTATATGCCTTATCGAAGAAATCCATTATGGTCTTAAGCATCAAGTATTGCTTATTTAGAGGGCAGAATACGTCTTCACCCTCCATAGCAGTTTGTCTTAGATATCCTTCCTTAAGTATTTCTGCTACGAGCAATATCAACCTTTGATCATCAGGTAGAGCGCTCTCGCCTACGATTGAGGCTATAGCTTCTATTTCACTTGAGACTACGAGTAATCTTAATGCTCTCCTCCTATACTCTGGGAAGTCCTTAGCTACATGTTTAGTCCACCATCTCTCTATTATGTCGACGTATTGGCTAAAGCTTATGTTCCAGTTTATCGCTGGGAAATGTCTCCTATAAGCTAGGTCTGGATCCAGCGCCCACATCGCTCCAACGAACCTTAGCGTATGTATTGTTACTGGCTCGTTAAAGTCACCTCCTGGTGGCGATACCGCTCCTAGTATAGTTAAAGATCCCTCTCGCTCCGGTTTACCTAAGCATAATACCCTGCCTGCTCGCTCATAGAATTCTGCCAGCCTATCTGGTAAATATGCTGGATATCCTCTTTCAACAGGCATTTCACCAAGTCTTCCAGAAATCTCTCTTAGTGCCTCTGCCCATCTTGATGTTGAGTCAGCTATCAGGGTGACGTGATAGCCCATGTCCCTATAGTACTCTGCCATGGTCACCCCCATGTAAATGCTAGCCTCTCTAGCAGAGACTGGCATATTAGATGTATTAGCTATTATTATACTCCTCTCAATTATGGGCCTACCGCTTTTAGCATCATGTAATCGGGGGAATTCCTTTAGAAGTTCAGCTATTTCATTCCCTCTTTCACCGCATCCAATATATATGACGATCTCTGAATCGCTGTACATGGCTATCTTCTGTAACGTAACAGTCTTTCCCGTACCAAATCCTCCTGGAATACATGCTGCTCCTCCCTTTGCAACAGGGAAGAACGTATCAATTACCCTCTGACCTACAATCAATGGTACTTCGCTTGTAAGTCTCTCCCTACATGGTCTTGGCATTCTAACTGGCCACTCCTGTAACATCTTTATGCCAATCTCCTTAGAATCCTTAGTCCTGAGGATCACTACATCCTCATTTACAGTCATCTCTCCTTCTTCTACCTTAACTACTTCTCCCTTAATGCCTGGAGGTACCATTATCCTATGCTCAATTAATGGTGTCTCCTGAACTACTCCTACTATATCGCCTTCGCTCACTATATCCCCTATCTTTACTAGAGGCTTAAAGTACCACTTCCTATCCCTTGGTAGAGCATTTAACCTTATTCCCCTCCTTACGAACGGCCCTGCCCTCCTTAATATCTCATATAAAGGCCTCTGTATACCATCGAATATAGTAGTCATGAGACCGGGGCCAAGCTCTGCACAAAGCAACTTACCAGTTCCGTATACAGGCTCTCCTGGACTAAGGCCGCTAGTATTCTCATAAACTTGTATTACGAAGGAATCCTGAGTTACCCTAACAACTTCTCCTATCAATCCCTCATATCCAACATATACAACTTCTCCTATTCTAGCATCCTTTATACCTCTTGCAATGACTACCGTACCGCTTATCTTCTCTATGTATCCCTTTCTTTCCCCCATTATCCTAACCTCTTCTCTTGTTCTTACTAAACTATTAACCTTATTTAGTATACTGATTAATTTCCTTTTCTTAAAATGACTCCATTACCGCTTAGGCATTCAAAATACTTCGATTACCGTTTCAATTTGCGATAAGCTTTTTTACTCCTACTTCCATCAATATCATGGGTCCGGTGGGATCACGCCCATGACAGCCCCGAATGAGGGCAGAATGAATGGGCGTCCGATCTTTTGAAGATAACGAAGCGCTCGCTCAGGTTAAATTAAAATTTAAAAGCATGCTTAGAGGATTACTCTTTAGTGCGGCCGTCGTCTAGTCTGGACTAGGACTCGGCTGTACCGCCTGAAGCGGGCCTTCCACGCCCGTGACCCGGGTTCGAATCCCGGCGGCCGCACCAAGACTTTTTAACAATAAGGAGTATTTATTAGACTTGTATGAAGATAGCCTGAGTCATGTCTCCATATGCATTTCGAGATAAAATAGTATTTTCTGCATGAATTCCTTGGAGTTAATACATAAACCTAGATCCACTAGTATGTGTATATCGACAAGGTGGAGCATAACTAAATAAGGCAGGAAGCATTAGATCTTAGCTATCCTAAGATTATCGTTCCTCCCCTTAGGTCTAACGGATACGTTATCTCTTCCAATATGCTTTCTAATGTTTATCAAGTCTTATTAGCGCATAGGAGTCTCTCGAGTTCTTCACTTAGCTCTCTTAGTAAGTCATTTTCATTTTCAATTTCCTCCATCTTTAGTTTGTACAATCTAATTACCTCCTGGGCTACTTCAATGGGACAATAGGGAAGTGT
>JAGGUS010000086.1 GCA_021158375.1 Thermoprotei archaeon | reverse complement strand
TTAATAGCGTCAATAATAAAAATCACGATATCAACTAATGCACTAAATACGTTAACTGCTACAGGGGGTTCCATTTTGCTAGGTCTTGGAATAAAGCTTCTTAAAATTAAAGATCTTAAGATTACAAACCTCTTACCTGCACTGGTAATAGCGCCGTTAATTACAATATTTAAATAGCTCTTCCTTAAGTAATAATGTCGCAATGGAGTCAAACCTTATGAAGATCTCGAAAAATGTATTACCATCTATATATCGATGTAAGATTTGTGGTGCTTATCTAGAGAGGCCTATACATTGTGGAGCGCCATGTGATCTCTTACTAGATGGCCAAAGAAGGCTCATGCTAAGTAAGCTTCTTTCTGCTCTTCTACGTCATATTCCTCATGAGATAGGAATATCCTTAGATAAGGATGGCTGGGTTAGTATTAAAGAATTAGTAACTGCTATTAAACAACGCTGGAAGAATAAGGAACTCTATAATTGGCTAACCGAAGAGCATGTAATAGCTGTTGCGATGCTTGATCCTAAAGGGCGATTTGAAATTAAGGACGACTACATTCGCGCTAAATATGGTCATAGTATACACGTAAATATCTCATTGCCTGAGGATAACGAAGTACAGATCTTATATCATGGAACTCAATTAAGGAATCTAAAGTCAATACTTAGTGAAGGCATAAAGCCTATGAAAAGAGTGAAAGTACATTTAACGAAGAGCATTGAGGAAGCTATGGAAAATGCATTGAGGAAAGGAAGAGCTCCTGTAATTCTAGTTATAGACGCTAATGAGCTAAGACAACATGGACACAAAGTATTTAAGGCAGGTAAAAACGTATACGTAACTGACTACGTCCCTCCACTCTGTATAAAGAGGGTGATCACGCCACAGGTTAAGTAGTAGCAACTAATATAGTTGCTGCAAATATATTTAATAGTGGCATGAGCTCAAACGAATGCGTCATAGTATTTGATTGTGGCTCTACAAACATACGAGTCATAGCAATAGACTCAAACTACAACGTAGTAGCACAAAGAAGTAAACCTAATTCACCCGTACCACAGCCAGATGGAAAACCGAATTGGTTAATATGGGACTTAGATAAGATTTGGCAAAGCCTATGTACGCTTTCTAAACAAGTCATATCCTCATTAGGAGACAAATATCAAGTAGTAGCAGTCACAGTGACTACTTGGGGAGCCGATGGTGCCCTTGTTAAGAGAGATGGTAGCTTAGCCTATCCTATAATCTCGTGGCAGTGTCCTAGAACAAAAGAAATAATCCCTGAATTATTGTCAAGGATTGATCCTTGGGAGATATTTAAGATAACTGGTTATCAGGTAATATACTTCAATACACTTTTAAAGCTCATGTGGATACGGAAATACGCTCCTGAAGCGTTTAGAGAGGCATATACTTGGCTTATGATGCCAGGCCTCATAGTTCACAGGCTTACTAATAGCTTCCATATAGATCCAACAAGCGCTTCTACGATGATGGCTATGGATTTAGCTAAGAGAGATTGGTCTTCTGAAATGCTTGCGCTTGCAGATTTAGACTCTAGCTTCTTCCCAGAATGGAAGGAACCAGGTGAAATTGCTGGATATATAACTAGTAAAGCCCATAAGCATACCGGGATCAAAGAGGGAGTTCCTGTAATCGTAAGCGGGCATGATACACAATTCGCAATATTAGTCGCAAGTGCAACTAAGGAAGAGCTTGTTCTCTCAAGCGGTACTTGGGAGATATTAGCCCTAAGATTAGATAGATATACTGTGAATAGAACTGCCTTCGAGGAAGGCATCATAATAGAAGCTGATGTTGAACCTGGCATCTGGAATCCTCAGCTCCTTATGATCGCCTCTGGTGTATTGGAGTGGATCCGTAAACTATTTTATCCTGAGTTATCTAAACGCGATTATCAAGTAATGATAAATGAAGCCTTAAAGGAACCGCCTGGAGCTAATAACGTGCTATTTATTCCAAGCTTCGTCAGCGATTCTGGCCCTACTAGAAAGTACGGAACTCAAGGTACTATTCTAGGGCTTGGTCTTAATATCTCTAGAGGATGTATATATAGAGCTGCCCTTGAAGGCCTCTCATATCAATTGAGGCTTGCAGTAGAAGTACTTACACGTTCATTTGATCTTAATGTAAAGGGAATACGTGTAGTAGGAGGTGGGTCGAAGAACAATCTATGGAATACCATCAGGGCTAATGTGCTTGGCCTACCGGTATATGCAATGAAGCTTGGAGAGGCGACGGTTCTAGGAGCAGCTATTACGGCATTTAAAGGCATAGATGTTTATAAGTCATTTGATGAGGCGTTGAGAGAGGCGAAGCTTGAATTTAAAGAGTACTTACCCGATCCTGAACTTCACAAGCTTTATAGGGAGTTATACGAACGTTATGTGTATGCTATTAAATCCCTAGAGCCATATTATAAGAGACACTTTAGCCATTAGGAACTCTTAAGTATTCTTAATGCTATTTCAGCTGCTCTCTTCCCTGAGAGAAGCATTCCTCCAAATATCGGTCCCATCCGCGGAGATCTAAATACCGCATTAGCCGCCATTCCCGCCACTATAAGCCCCGGAATGACTTCTTTAGTATTTTCTACAACAGCTTCTTCTCCTTTCTCGGCCCACATAGGCATTTCTCCTATTTTCTTTGAGACGATACCTCTGACTTCTGGTATTTTTTCTAAAACTCTTCTAATTACTGTTGCATCATGTCCCGTTGCATCTATTACTACTTTCGCCTCTATCGTTAAAGGATCTACGTGTAATCCTGCTAGTTCAACAGCATTCCAATTGATCACAACTCCACATATCCTATATTCATCTCTCTCTTCTCTAAACATAACATCCTCAACGTTCATCCCAATCCAAATCTTAGCTCCAGCATCTAATGTTGCTGATGTACATTTCGATACGACCTCTACGGAATCAGCAACATAATAACCCTTTTCGCTTTCGACAAGATTAACTCCTATTTCCTCTAGTATATCTTTCGCTTTTTCCTGTACCACTATCTTAGGAAACATCATCCCCCCTCCCCATATTCCGCCACCTACATAGAGGTTCCTTTCAAACACTACTACTTTCGCTCCTTCCTTGGCTAAGTATCGTGCTGCTGTAAGCCCCGAAGGTCCAGCACCGACGACTGCGACATCTATCTCCAAGTTCTTCATTAGATCCTCTAAGAAGGACTTAATTATAGCCCTACTTATGCTAATCTCGCTTATCATGTGCTTCACCTTACTAGCTTTACATAAAGTGACTTATAAGTATATGTACATAATAATAGGTCTTAGGAATGATGAGGGCGTTGAATGGTGAGGCCCGGGTTTCCCGGGAGATGATCGAAGGAGCAGGTCTGATTATTCTTAACTTGAATGAATTCATCTTCTATACACTTAAAAGCGCAAGTACGAATTTTTATGAGGGGTATAGAAGATGAGCAATTTTAGTGATTACGCTCGCTCAGCTGATGAGGAAATAACTATTAATACTAAAGTCAGGTTATATTATTATCCTCGACCAGGCGATGAATTAGATCAAGATGACATAAAGAGTATTTTTAAAGGAATAGCCGATCTCTTAAATAACAGAACTCATAACGTAAAGGAATTTAAGAATAAAGCTAAGTAGGAGAGCGCAACATACTATCTTTCCTTTCTAGGTCTCAAGCTTATAACATAGGTAACTAACTCCTTCTCATCTATTACTCTGAATAGCCTGTACTTCCCTACATTAACTACCCACAATTTCAATTCCACTTCACCACATGGCATCTTTATGCGAATATATCCACTCAATTCCTTTCCCCTATGGACATCCCATTCTAGATCGCTAACTACTTTAAGCACTTCTTTCTGCTCTTCTTCACTTAGCTTACTTAGCTCTTTAATGAAATTCTCAGTAAGCATAACTCTGTAAGGCATCAAGTATCCCCAATATATTGATATCTTTATTATTTCTTATAACTCCTACTACCAATACTTCCTTCAAGTTTTCTTAACTATCTTTGCCTTAAATTTCCCTCTACTTAATAGATTCCAAAATATCCTTGCCGATTTCGTATCTACGGGTATCTCAACTATAGCATCTATCAATTCCCTTACTTTCTGTTTATCAACGCGATAGGGAAGTTTAAATCTTAGACTATGCTCCCCATATACTAAATGTATTTCAGTGCAAACTACTTTACTTTTAATACGTGCATGCTCTATTACATAATACGGTATCTCCCAATAACATATCGTCCCATTTACCTCGTATGGTTTCGATAGAAATCTAAGCCTTGTAGCAATCCATTTAGTTCCATATCCTACAATCCACGAACTGCTACTACCTATCTCGCGTGGACCTATTAGTACGTCCTCCCATGGAAATAATACCTTTTTCAATATTGATGTGGGAGCCTCCTTGATAGTAGATGGTATAATTCTATCCTCATTATTCTTCATATCAAGCATTTTAGTCCCATTAGGTAG
>JAGGUS010000116.1 GCA_021158375.1 Thermoprotei archaeon | reverse complement strand
ATTTAAAAACGAACTACGGTATATATAGGAACATAATCATAACGAACTTCACAGAATGTCCTATAACGAAAGGTGTAAGCAAAATAGTCCTCTTTACAGCAACTCACATATATACTCCATACGGTATAGCGTTTACATCAAGTGATACATATTTATCATTTACGGAGACAAGAGGTGTTTATACTCCGATAGCACTAAACGGCAATGTCGTAGGTATCGGTGATATGAGCTTCATGATAGACCCATTCTGCGAAATAGCTGATAATAAAAAACTTATTGAGAATATAGTGCTGTTTCTTATCTCTAGCTAGTTATAACGACCTAAGGAATGACAATGTTTTCTTTAACACCTCAAACTTCGGTTCAGGTACGGCACACTCTAGCGCTAAGTAGTATCTATAACCTACCTCTTTGAGCACTTCGAAAGCGCTTTTAAAATCTATATGTCCGTATCCTGGAGGTAGTCTATTACTATCAGCTAAATGTATATGTTTTATGTATTCTGAATATTTCCTTAAGCTTTCACTTATGTTCGCTTCCTCTATGTTCATATGAAAGAAATCACCCATGATCTTCACGTGCTCAAATCCTACTTCATCACATATTGAAGCGGCTTGTTCCAGCCTATTAACAAAGTGCGTTTCATATCTATTTAATGGCTCTATGAGAATGTATGCGCCTACATTATCTGCATGTCTCCCTAATATTTTAAGTTCTTCAATTAAGAGCTTTCTCTCGAGATCCCTTATATCCCTAAACAACGGGTAAAGATCCGGAAGCTTAGGCCCACCAAATGTAGGAACTACTATAACTCCTACAGCATCTAACTCCGCCGCCATTGACAATCTGATTTTTATGCCTTTAATAGCTTGCTCTCTAGCACTCCTATCCAGCGATAATAGATCTCCTGGATAACCAGAACATATTGTTGAGATCTTAATGCCTATGCTATCCTTTACACTTTTAACCTCATTAACGCGTTTTTCTATATTGTGTCCCCATATCTCTACGGCGTCAAATCCTAATTTTCTAGCGTTGTCGAATTTCTCCTCTAGATTATCCCCTGGTAGAAGGTTCTCCTGTATTGAGAAATACAAGAGTATTACCTCATTAAAAATTATCATGAAGAGCAATATAAAAATTAAGCTCTCCTACCGTAAAGCTCTTTTATTGCCTCATCTCTACTAATGTTCTTTTCTCTCATTAATCGTTCGATATCTTTTTCAAGCGCATCCCTACCTCTAATACCGTATGCTGTGGCATATGCACTAAGCAACTTATTATACATTTCGTCAGTTGTGATTCTTCTTCTCTCAACTTTCTCTCCTCTCTTTTCCTCTTTTGCTAGGATAGTGGGTGGTCTAAGTGCTAAGTACAATAACAATATGATTATCCCAGGAATTATGAATATACCTCCTAGTGCAGTTAATAACGCCCATAAAGCGGCAGGCCCCCCTCGGCTATATCTATGTCTAGCATCTTCATATACCCAATATGCCAACATGAATAATATTATCCACAGTATTACTGAAAATGGAAATGGAATTATTATCTTCATATCTCTCACTACAAAGTTTTTTATCCACTAGAATATATATAATTTTTGTCATAATATGTCATTAGTTACAATGTACAAATGACAAAAGCGGTAATTTATGAATGTATTTTCTAAACTTCTTTGTACTGAATGAATTACCGTTCTCCCAATCCGTAGCTTCATGTATCGAATTATATCAAATTGTATCGGCTACGGTTTGGCTCATCACGGCTCTCTATCCCCTACCCCCCGCCTACGGGAGACTGCTCCCCTCGGCGAAGAGCGGTTCATCAGCCAGTCCCCCTCACCTAGATCATCGAGCTCATCCCCACTCCAAAAAGATGGTTTGCTAGGACACTTATAAGTCTTCACAGCTTTGAGAAGTATAGAAAGATACGCAAAGATACAGAAAGCTATAAACTAAAGTCTCAGCCCTTCATCTGGAATCCATATTTCATCCGGTGTTACCCCTGCTCTTGATAGGACTTTAATAGACCAATATGTATTCCCCACACCACAAACTGAATGAGCATCTGAGCCTATAGTGAATATGACTCCATGGTGTTTACATATCCTTATGAACTCTGTATAAGCTTCTGTAAATGTCGAGATATCCATATATGGATACCACCAGTACATTTGGCTCATAATCTCCATAACTACATGTGAATCCGCTAATATTCGGGCCACCTCCTCTAATACGTCCTTGCTTATATCTTTAAAATTCCCTATTACACCACTCCTCCCTAAATTTAGAGGATGAGCAAGAACGTTTACTTGATCGTTTGAGGCGATGTGCCTTATACCTTCAATAACTTCTCTCAAGAAGACCTTCTTATCCTTTATCCCACTAGGAATTGGATGTTCACATACTATATGCTCAATACTTGCAGGTAATGGAAATTTCTTAGTTAGATCCCTTATTGATGGTCTCGTTATCTCAACGCCGAGCAACACTTTTAGAGAAGCATTTTCCTTAGCTTTATTCACTTCTCTTATGGCGGTATCAAGCCATGTAGGCCTCTTTATGGGACAGAATATATGATCTGTAATAGCTATCACTTCAAGATCATTAGCTTCTGCAGCCCTTATCATCTCTTCTATAGTATTACGTCCGTCTGAGTGCCTAGTGTGCATATGAAGATCTATTCTTGGATACATGTGTGATCATTATAGTTAATATTCCACTTCATAGAAATACGTTTAAGCCATATCGCGTATACTAATAATTGAGGACCTATATGCGATTATTTCTTCCTATGCTAATACTTATTCTTCTAACAGCATCCTTAGTCAGCATAAACGCATTCCTTATAAGCGGATATGCAGAATCTAATGCTCGCATTAGCTATGATATCTCTGTTGATGAGGTAGGCCTAGCCCGAATAGTTATAACAGTACATGCTCTCTTAAAGAACTTCTATGGATGGCTTTTCGTTCCTAAATACACTAATTATACCGTAAATGGAGTCAACTTTAAAATACTGTGTATTAACGAGAGTTACTATACCTTTTACTACAATCTCTCATTCTACATATTTAATGAGGGCATGATTAACGTAACGTGGAAGATGATGTATGCTTCTCTAATAGTCGGGGAAAACGCCTATTTCCTAAGCCCTCCCATAAACGTGTTACCACATGCTGAAACGGACATTACTGTCGTGCTTAAAGGCTCCTTGCCTACTTATATAAACCCTCCTACAAATAGGGTTAGTGAACGATATAATAACACAATAATATTGTACTATTCTAAGACGTCGCCTAGTGCGATATTTAGGATAGAAGTGGAATATTCCGTAAAGAATCGGAAAAATATAGAGAGAAATATATGGAAGTTGCCAGGCGGTACGAAGTTGATTATAGAAGCGCCTAACTACTATACAGCAATAGCACTAAAAGTTTATCACATATACCGAGAGGTATATCCTATTCTCGCTGATATAATTCAGACAAACCTATCCTATATAAAGGTCAAGTTCTTCGCCCCCAAACATGATGAAGTGAATATACTTGGTTATGTGCCAATAGAGCATGTAAAGCCAATAGATACCGTAATGTTGAATCCTTTCTGGATAAGAAGTCTCCCAGGAGCAAT
>JAGGUS010000196.1 GCA_021158375.1 Thermoprotei archaeon | reverse complement strand
GTAATTCATGTCTTTGATCCATTAAAATCAAAGCCCCTTTCTTCACATGAAGTAGCCTACATACGATTACATGGCCTAAATGGCGAAGTAAACTATCGGTATAAGTATAAAGAAGAAGACTTAGAACGATTGGCCAGTAGTATTGCTGAATTGAAAAGAAATTATGAAACGATATACGTACTCTTTAACAATATTTACATGAAGGACGATGCCCTTAGATTTCGAGAAGTACTTAAGAAGAAGTTAGGATCTCAGATTATGATTTTTTGAACGGGTGAAACTTTAGGTTATAGCTTTCTGTATCATAGTGTTTCTTTTCGTACCTCTAAGTAAACTTTTAAATCTTCTCCTACAATCTACTACTGATATCCTGAACTCGATGATTATTGAGAGTGATGAACTGTTAATGAACTCCAATTACCCGAGGGTGGCAGTCCGCATAGGGTGGTCGGAGAGATACAAGCCGTGATGATCCTAACCGTATCCGATACAGTTTGATACAATTTAACAGATGAAGATACGGTCTAGGTGAACGGTAATCGCTATTTCTATACTGAGAAAGTTTTAATAGTTATTACTAATTTCCCTTTTAGAAGGGGCGCTTAAAAATATGGATCTAGATGATCCCAAGTCCTATAGTACTATAGATAAGGAAAATATGCTTCATATAATTTTAAGGTTTCCAGAAGCATTAAAAGAAGCTTATGAAAAGTTTACAAATGTAGAATTCCCCAAGGATATAAGGATAGGGAAGGTCAGTATAAACTATGGTTATCCATCGAACGTGGTCATCTGTGGAATGGGCGGCTCGGCTATAGGTGGGGATATCTTAAAATACTGGCTCATAAACGAAGTTCCCCTCCATATAGATGTAGTACGCGACTATGTACTACCTTCTTATGTAGATGAGAGCACATTAGTCCTAGTAGTGAGCTATTCAGGAAATACTGAAGAGGCCCTTTCATGCCTCAATCATGCGCTTAAGAAGAAATCAATGGTTGTCACTATAACTTCAAACGGTCTCCTAAAGCGTTATTCCTCAATGTTCGGTTTGCCCACTTTTATTTTGCCTCAAGGCTTACCTCCGCGCACAGCCCTTCCATACCTCTTTACAGCAATGGCAATGGCACTGGAGAGATCTGGAATTAATTTACACTTATCCTTCAACATAAATGAGACATTCAAGATCTTGAGCAATTTACGAGATGAAATAAACCCTGAAGTCCCTATGGAGGAAAACAGGGCAAAGCAATTGGCGATGAAAATAAATGGCTTATTCCCTATAATACACGCTTACCTCACCTACTATCCCGCGGCTTTTCGATTTAAGACTCAACTAAATGAAAATAGTAAATATCCCGCTGAGTGTGAAGTACTGCCTGAGATGAACCATAATGGCATTATGGGATGGGAAGCTCACGATATAATACGTAACTTAGTAGCGATATTCTTGATTGGAGGAGATGAACCGAAGGAGATATCAGTTCGCATTGAAGCTACCTCTGAAATAATTTCGGATTCAGGAGCTGAAGTAATAAAAATTGTGAGCACGGGCATTCATAGGCTCTCTAGACTCCTATCCCTCATATACTTAGGAGACTTTACGTCGTATTACTTAGCGATAGCTAGAGGTGTCGATCCAACACCAGTACCGAGCATCTCTCGATTGAAAGAGACATTAAACGCAAAGCTTGCGACAAAAAAGCGATTAGAGGATGCATTTAAAGAACTGCTATATGCTAAATGAAGGAAGTGAAATCGTTATTTATACCCAATTCCGATTTTGCAATTTCCCTACCTACTATTTCTATCGGAATTCTTGCCAAGGCTGATGATGCCGAAGGCATAGTATATGCGGCCATCTTAACCTTTCCCTCTCTAAATATAGAGACTATGAGCCATATTTCTCCGGGGCACTCAAGCATTCTATGGATATCCGCATTAGATGGTATTGGCTGAGCATCTGGATGGCTATGATATAATCCAATATATCTATATCCCTCTCTCCTCCCCTCTCTTATTATAGTCATCCACTCCCTAATGTTTATCTCAAACGCCCATTTATGCCTCGATAAGCCTTCCATCTGCTGAACCTTAAGTACTATAAAACCATCGTTAAATGATCTACCCATCATGACTCCGCAAACTTCATATGGATAACTCTTAATAACCTCATCCTCTATTTGCTTTACAATACCTTTTGTTATGTAAAGATTAAACTTATTCATACATTTTAACACTCGAACTACGTCCTTAAAAATCCTATAGTTTCATAATCAAGCTTTATATCTTAAGCATATCCTATTTTAGAAGGGGGTTTATCTTATGGGAGTGTATGATGTAATACTTTCACGACGTAGCATACGATCGTATGCGCCGGGTACTATAAGTCAGGAGGATCTAAATAAGATACTAGAGGCGGCTAGATGGGCTCCTAGCGCTGGTAATAGACAACCACGGCATTTCGTGGTAGTCCTTGATGATAAGCTAAAGAGCGAACTAGTGCCCGCATGTAGACATCAATCATTCATAAAGGATGCTGCTTGCGTAATAGTTGGACTTGCCGATATGGAGCTCTCACCCAAATGGGCTATTGTGGATACAACTATAGCGCTGGAGCATATAGTACTTGAGGCAACTGAGCTAGGCTATGGTTCTTGTTGGATAGGTGCTTTTGACGAATCCAAGGTAAAGGAACTACTTAATATTCCCGATAAGTACAAAGTTGTAGCTTTGATTACCATAGGAAAACCTGCAGAATCACCAGGTCCGAGACCAAGAAAAGCATTAAACGAAATAGTCTCCCTTAACACATATGGTAACTTATGGCAACCTTAAGATAATTACTGTTTCTATGTACTATTAATCCTCTATTTTATATTCATAAAACCCACGCCGATAATATTTTTTAAAATAATTTCCTTCTTCCTGATGAAGAAACCTTCAAGGATAAAGAGGTCAAGGGAAATAAGAGCGCTTATTTATACATTACTAGGTGAAAGATCGAATATAACTATAGCAAGACGAGCATATGAGTTAACTATGAATTATCGAGGAAGGCCTCGTGATATGATACATATCGCTGTAGCAAGCATTATAGTTGCGGCCAGAGAGCTAGGTTATGAGCTAAATACAAACGAGTTGCTCTCAAAGGCAAGATTATTGGCCAATTGTAAACTATCTACATCGACTTTATTAAGACTTCTATCTGAACTTAAACCTAACAGAACACCACATGACGTATCAAAAATCTCAATAATGTATGCAGTTCGCATAATTTCAAGCCTATCTCTTTCAGCTTCTATCAAAAGAAGGTTGCTTGATCATATACATGAGGCTAAAGACTTCCCTGCATTTACTGGAATGACTCCTCAATGGAAGGGAGTAGCGCTTGTTATGTATGCTCTTGCCAGAGAAGGGCTCCTTAATAGCGCTTATCTAAAGGAGATAAGCTCCCTTACAGGTTGCCCTAAATCCTCAATATATAGAATACGTGAAAAAGCTATTAGTGCACTCTGGAAATATAGTTCTAAGTTAGTTCCACAAGTACAAATAAGGTGATGTTCAGAGCATCTTTATCCTGCTTCCTATATTCATTCTAACTGCTTTGTTATATACATACCACGCGGTAGCTACATCCTGTATCGCAAGTCCAGTAGAGTCGAATACGGTAATTTCTCTCTCATCTTCTCTTCCTGGTTTTAATCCAGAGACTATCTCTCCTAACTCTGCATATATATCTTCCCTAGAGAGAATTCCCTTTGATAGGGGAACGTTTACCTCACCGCTATGCATTGCCTGCTCATAATCATCAACAATAATCTTAGCCCTCTTTAATATACCTGGATCTAGCTCTTCCTTACCCGGAGCATCCGCCCCTATCGCATTTATATGCACTCCTTCTCCTATCCACTCATTCATGACTATAGGTTTCCTAGAGGGGGTAACCGTAATCACTATGTCTGCCCCTCTAACTGCCTGCTCTATATTATCAGAAGCCACTGCCTTAGCGTCAGGTATTATATTGCTTACATATTCAATGAACGCCTTAGCCTTCTCTCTTATTATATCGTACACTCTTACTTCCTTAATATCCTTTAACACTTTACTTATGGCTAATAATTGAGTCCTTGCCTGTGTACCAGCACCCACTATTGCTATTATTTCTGAGTTCTTTCTGGCAAGGTATTTAACTGCTATTCCTCCAGCAGCCCCCGTCCTATACGCTGTTATTAGTGTTCCATCCATTAACGCTAAAGGGGCTCCTGTCTTAGGATCTACTAGCTCTATTATAGCCATAACTGTAGGAAGATTATACTTCTTAGGGTTATCCGGATGAACGTTAACTATCTTTACGCCCGCAATATCTTTTCGCCTTAAATATGCTGGCATGACCCTTAAGTCTCCATTATATGTTTCAAACATTAAGTAGATCTTAGGTGGCATCTCAACATATCCTAACGCTTTCTCTTTAAATGCTTCTTCCACAACATCGATTACTTCCTTCATGTTGATGACCTTCTTAACGTCCTCATTACTTAGAATTAGTACTGACGTCACGGACATCCCCGTTAGTAATTAATGGAGTTCCTTAGTTAAGCTTTAATTAAGACAAAAGAGCGGGGCTGTTCACATATTATTGAGTTAGTGATATCCTATCGTAACCGTTCTCCGCCTACGGTCTGTGTAGGTCTCCGTAGGTCGGTTCATCACGGTTTCTCCCAGCCCCCTCCCCACCCGACCAAGGAGCGGGTATCGGGAACTGGGAGTCACCAGTAAACTTATAAACGGTCTGAATTTATAAATTTATCGGGTATATCCCTATGGGTGCAAGTGAAGTTGAGTATGTTACACTCAGGTTACCATTTCATGTTACTGGTGAAAACGCTAGACTCATTTACTGGACTGCTTGGTTATGTAAGATATGTGCTCATAGATTACTTGAGTTGATTAAGCAGAATCCGATACTAGCTGGTTTATCTCAGTACGACTTCATCAAAATCGGTAGGAAGATGTGCTATGATATAGCCCCTAACCGTAGGTATATAGATGGAGTCTCTACACTCATCCATGCATCTCTTCAAAGTGCTAAGGCGTTAAAAGTAGATGTATCCAAGGTTGAGCTTAAACCTTGGTTATTATTTCAATCGGAAGCAGAACCTTGGGCGAAAGGAAACCTGAACATACAGTTCACAGACTATGACACGATGAGAGTGCTAGTATTCGAGAAAGGTAAGTCAACAAGGAAGATTACTATAAAGCCGATTATACCTAAAGGCTATGTGAGACTGGTTCGAACGCTAGTAGATAAAGCTCTCAGGAAGGAAATTGGCTACCCAGCCAGAATCTACATCGCAAATCATGGTGATAAACTAGAACACCTCTACGGGGAAGTGCAAGTTATGGTAAAATACGACCTCTACTTAGAAGTTATGAAGAGAAATGATAAACCATTAGGTAATAACATAGCTGGTGTTGATGTTAATATTGATAGGATTAACCTTGTGGTTATCAATAGGGATGGCGATATAGTCTGGAAGCATACAGCTAGATTTCCACAAGTAATAGCTAGAGGATACTCAAGGAGGAGAGCTTGGAGCATTATAGGGGAAGCAATACATAGCATCCTCAAGAACGCCCATTCTCACGGAGCATCAGTCATAGCAGTAGAGAATCCCGAGGTTATTGGTTACCTCAAATACTACTGGATAAGGAATGGTGATAGAAAGTCGAAGAACTACAACTACAAGGTCTCGATATTCAGGAACTCAATAATAGAGAGGACAATGTGGAAAGCTCCACTATACGGACTACAGGTAGTAACAGTTAATCCTAAAGGAACTACACGCTCAGAAGACCACGAATACGTTATGAGAAAGTGTGGGTTAGATAAACATACAGCTAGTGCATACCTAATAGCTCTTAGAGCAAGAAGAAACCTACAAAGACCTTAAAAGACCTACAAACAGGAAACAGTTTCGTAACCCTGCATAAATAAAAGGAAGCGTATATCACCCAAGCCGCCATTATAACCTTAATGTGCCTCATAAGGAATCACTCACGTCTATGTAGTTCATCATCTACCTTTAGCTTTAATATATCCCTAGAGATGCTTTTAAAACTAAGAAGGATATTGCAAATCCCTACCATTATTAAAATATTGAAGACTATGTTCACCTTAGTACACTAAGAGCTAAATGCTTTTTCATAATGGAGGTGAAATATAGAGCGAATTACAGACAAATAATATTGATATTGCAGAAGCTAAGGAATGGTCTAGAGATCTTGATGAATTCATAATTAGGATCGTTCAGAAATAGTGAAGAAAAACTACTCTTTAGCTCTATAGAAGCGCATTTCACAATAAGGATCCCCCCTTGCAATACACTTAGTCTCCTCCGAATGCATTTTAACTCCAAAGAATTCTTCAAACCAACCGGCAAGCATACCTCTTATAAAGTAACTCTTAGGCCTAGTAGAATTCTTAAAACTTGAGCATTCAATAGAATCATAAATCCTAACAACAGCTGTTTTATCTTTAAGATTAATGTCCGCAACTTCCATCCTTCCAAAACCTAGAAGTTGAAATAGAACTTTAGAGAGCGTTATCATCTTTTCTCTATCCCTTCCTACGATCTCGACATGAGTTGCATAGGCAAGCTTACCGTATTCATAGCCTATATAGTACAGTAGTACCTCAAATCCATTACCATACTCCTTAACAATAGCATTAAGCAACATCTTTATTAGAGGCTGCCTGAGGATTACAATGCGTTCCCCGTTTAGCGTTGGTGGGAACATCACTGTGTCCGCTACAAACCCTTTAAATATTGGTTCAATAAGCATAACCTCAATAATATAATCCTTTCTCTTTAGTTCCTCAATTATACTGTCAATAACTTCCTTCCTCCTGCCAATCGCAAAGAAGATTAGGGCTCTTATCGGTTCTTTTAACTGAGGTCTTGAGAGCTTAAAGTGCACTATTGGTAGTTCATTTTCAGCAAATAGTTTAAATATATTAACAAGCACACTTGGGGTCTCTAACATTTCTGATCTCACAACTATGTAGATGCCATACACGTCTAAGTGAGGGTGGTATACATAACGACCAATTTCATAGTTTTGAGGGGAAAGCACCTTAGAGTTCACCCAGTAAAATAGATAGCGATAGCTTTATTAAAATGTTACGACTTATGGAAGGTTTTAACTTTAGAATAACTTAAATTAAACTAAATATACCGCAATATTTTTGCATAAAAAATTTCTTTTTTTTTTTTGACTACTTACTTATTTGTAATACGTTCTGAATATGCAACTCCTCTAGAGGACGCCTTTAAACTACCTTTCATTATTAATGATGCCTTAACGATTCATCCCACTAGTACCCAGCACTTATAAAATTGGCCTCTTAGAGAGAAGAGTGTTCATTATAAATCTCTTATAACATGTTGGACTAAAGCTAAGATAAGCATAACGTTATAGTGCTTACCGTTTCTTACCCCAGGTTATTGTGTGTCTCTGTAGGGCAGTTCATTACGGTTTCTCTCAGACAGAGACGCAAAAACTCCGAGTGAAAAATATAAAATCAAAGTATTCTAAGAAGTCCTTTGGAGTGTGAGAAACTGAGATTTATAGATCTTCTTTATGAGAAAGCTCTCTCCAAGAAAGATTACCTATTGAAAATAGTTTCCGAGCTTGAGATAAGGGCGTCATTTTATCGTTCTCTTCTATTAAAATGATGGCTTGCTCTCCCTCCTGAGGTAGAGATCGTTGACGAAGAAATATATGCAATAGATAGTAGCGATGGTATAATAGAGTTAGCTGGAGGTGATGTAATTCATATTGTTAGGGC
>JAGGUS010000163.1 GCA_021158375.1 Thermoprotei archaeon | reverse complement strand
CCCTTTCCTCTATTATAATCAGTAATCTCCTCAGGACCATCTATAGAGAGCAGTACTGCATCCATCCTGAGCCAATAATTCTTCTTAAGCTTTTTGAACAGTAGACCATTAGTCTGTATAACGAATCGCTTAGCCTGCACATAATCCATGACTTCTTCTATGAACTTCGCATTAAGTAACGGTTCTCCTCCATAAAACGCTATGATCGCATCTGGATCTTGCGATATGAATGAATTTAATTCCTCTATATCATATTGAATTTCCCATGGAACTAGTTCTGGTGGGAAGCTTCCACCACAGTATCTGCATTTAAGATTGCATCTTCCTGTAGTGATTATGAAGTAAAGCATAATATACTCCTCTCCACTGTAGCAATCCGCTACTTTCGATATCACTAGCTTGCAATCTTAAACTTAACCTGAATTAAAACTAATGCATATGCATTAGTTTTTAGAAACTTTATGGCTAATAAAGCACTTTGGTGCACAATCTACTTTCTTGTCACTTTACCTTGCCGTGATAGTCAAGCAGTCTCCTAGTCTCATTATGATTACTTTAAGGTTTACGTTCCAATGACGTGCTATAATCTCTACTAGCTTTGGATCCTCCCATGTATATTTCCATATATCATAATGCATTGGGACTACTATTTCTGCTTTTAGATCAATGGCAGCTCTAACTACGTCGCATGGTGTCATATAATCATCTCTTCCTCTAGGATTCCTTCCCAAGTTTAGTAAGGCGACTCTAATGTTGTTATTATCTCCTATCTCCTTAAGTCCTGTGAAATAAGATGTATCCCCACTATGAAATATACCTCCTGCATATGTATTCAATACGTACGTAACGGGCGTTTCGGAATATAGGTCGCGCGATTCATAGACCTTTATAGTTAGATCCTCTACTTTGATTATATCTCCTGGTTTCACCTCATGAATTCTCCTCTCATCTTTAAAACCCCATTTCTTTACGAGTTCAGCGGATTTCGAAGGCCCTATGAATATCGCTTCCGTATTGTGTAGAATAGGTAGTATGGTATCGCGATGACAGTGATCCGTATGTTCATGCGTAGAAAGCACGGCTGTCGCCTTCCTTATGTCGTTAGGATTTATGGGTATTGCTATCATTCTTAGCCAGTCTTTAGATGGTGAACCACCAAAGTATGGATCTATATATACTATTGCCTTCTTCGTTTTTATGGCAAATCCAGCTCCTCCTAGACTCCATATTTTAACTTCTCCCTCACTAACGATGGTCTTCTCTATTTCATCTAAAAGCGCTCTGCCCCACATACTTATTACCCAATCCTCACCTCTTATGGCTCTCATAATCCAATTGTCTTCTCTACTGCCTCATGAGCCTTTATCATTATTTCAGTTATTGTTCTACCCCACTCTATGTATGGTAAGGGCTCCTTATCATCCCTTATACACTCTATTAAGTGATCCACCGACTCCTCATAATACGGTCTAGGCCTTCCCACCTTCACTACTTCCTCTTTTCCGCCTTTAACTACCTTTATCTCTCCCGTCCATGCGTTCATTAGCACGATACTGCCTTCCTGTCCGTATACTTGAATTGTAGGCATTTCAAGTTTTGTGAAGGTAACGTAGTTTCCGAATATTACTGAGATCAAGCCCTCTTTGTATAGTAGACTTATAATTGAGTTATCATATGCCGTAACCTTTACTGGAACGCTTGGCCTCATCCCGTGATAATACATCGGCCTCTGTTTCTTGTAATACTCAGGTGCTATAGTCTTCGTATGTTCTTCAGGCCTTAAGATCTTTCGCTCCTTTAAGAAGATAGATGCCGTTGCGCTTATCGACATGGGTTTTCCAAATAAGTATACGGAGTCAGCTATACCATAGACGGCTAGATCGTATATTACACCGCCTCCCTTTTCCGCTTTAAAGAACCAATCAGACCATGTAGGTCCAGAATGACCTGTATAGCTTATGAATATAGCTGGTCTACCTATAGTACCTTCTTCTATAAGCTCCTTTATCCTTTTCATTATAGGAGAGAAGAACGGTTGTGATGGCTCAAATACTGCTTTTACACCTGATTTCCTAACAGCCGATATTACTCCTTCCAAGTCCTTCATATTTACTGCAAGCGGCTTCTGCACTATCATATGTTTTCCTGCTTCTGCAGCCTTTATCGCGAGCTCTGCATGTGATGCATGAGATGTAGTTATAACTACAGCATCTACATCTGGATCTGAGAATACCTTATCTGGATCGTCATAATACTTCTTAGCGCCCCATAATTCAGCCGATCTCTTAGCTCTTTCGATGATCTTATCACATGTTACAACTAATTGAGCAACTTCAGCAATATAGGGAAGGTAGTAGTTATTGGCAACATTACCACAGCCTATTACGCCAAAACGGACTTCTGCCTTCATGCTTCCACGGAATAGGTTAGGATAGTTAGATTTAAAAGGTTTCTCGTAAACTAATTGTGAAGCACATTCTCCATATTATTGTAAATATGTGGTGTGATGATGTCTGAAGAAGTCATACTTGTAAGCTATGGCGAAATAACACTAAAGTCAAGTAGGGTTAGATCAAGGATGGAACGAGTACTTATAAGGAACATAATAAGTCAGTTGAAGAGGAATAGAATTGATGTCCTCAAGATTCATAAAGAGGGAGGCAGGCTCTTTATATGGACTAGCAACAATAGGGATGCTATAAGTATATTGACTAAGGTATTTGGTGTAGTATCTGCTAGCATTGCATTAAAGACAGGCCTAAACCTTAACGAAATAGTTAATGGAGTTAAGAAATATTCAAAAGAAGCCCTGATAAACGCAAAGACATTTGCTATAAGGGCTCGCAGACCAAATAAAGACTTCCCTATTACAAGTATTGAACTGGCTAGGATACTAGGCGATGCCGTCCTTAAAGAAATGCCGAATCTTAAAGTAGATCTGAATAATCCAGATAAGGAGATATTCGTCGAAATAAGGAGGAGCGGAGCGTATATCTATCATGAAAGGAAGTTAGGGCCAAAGGGATTCCCATATGGTGTTGAAGGCAAGGTTGTAGCCTTAATGTCAGGAGGCATAGATAGCGCAGTAGCCGCCTGGATGATTATGAAACGCGGATGTACTATAGTTCCAGTATATTATGATATGGGTCACTATATAAGCTCCATAGCTAAAGAGAGGATAATGGGGGTCTTAAAATGGCTTAAAGAGTGGATTCCTAGTGAGAAGGTTAAAGTCCATGTAGTTCCTCTAGCACATGCACATGAACTCCTTAGAGGTATTATTAATGAGAGGTATCGCTGCATCTTTTGTAAAGCGATGATGTACTTAATAGCGCAGGAAATAGCAAAAGAGGTAGGGGCAAAAGGCATCGTTACCGGTGAAAGCTTAGGCCAAGTCGCATCACAAACTTTAGACAATTTGTACTTATTGAGCAGATTAATCGACATACTAATCCTAAGGCCAGTAATAGGATTTGATAAAGAGGAAATAGCTGAAATAGCAAGAAGAATTGGAGTTTACGATATAGCTAATATAAAGGTGGAGTGTAAGCTTGTTCCTAAGCACCCTGAAACTCATGCTAAGGAGGAAGAAGTACTTAAAGAGTTCAAAAAAGTAGACATAAAAGACATAGTGAAAAATATTATAAAGCAAAGACAAATCGTGACCATATAATGATCATTAGATACATCACCAT
>JAGGUS010000174.1 GCA_021158375.1 Thermoprotei archaeon | reverse complement strand
TGTCTAGTGTATCCTTATCTTTGATTCCATGGATTCGTGGACCATAAGCAACGTTATCATAGATTGACTTAGGAAGGGGGTTTGGCTTTTGAAATACCATACCGACTTTTTTCCTTAGCCATGTAAGATCTATATCTTGGTCGTATATGTTTTTCCATCGAGTAAAACTCTTCCCTTGACACGTGCATTGTCAATTAAATCAATTAGACGATTCAATGTCATAAGGAAAGTGGATTTTCCACATCCGGAAGGTCCGATGATAGCAGTAACTTTCCTCTCCGGAATCCTCATATTAATGTCTTTTAGGACATGATTGTCTCCGTACCATACGTTTAGATTCTCAACCTCTATCTTAATTACCATGTTTACCACCCCCATTTTTTACGGTAGCCGATTCTCACAGCATATGCAAGAGCATTTAGCATAACTACAACTCCTACTAAAACAAGTGCCATTGCAAAAGCACGATCTAAGGAGGCGCCTGGACTAGCCACCAATAGTGTGTATAAGTGATACGTTAGAACCATTACGGGTTGAAGGGGCGTGGATGGCAAACCTTTCGTTAGGAAAACGGAACATGTGAAAAGAATAGCTGCGGTTTCGCCTGCGACCCTGCTTATCCCTAGAATTATACCAGTCATAAGCCCAGGTGCTGCTGTTGGGAGTACTACGTCCTTTATGGTTTGCCATCTCGAAGCTCCTAATGCTATAGCTGCGTCTCTGAAGGTTTTAGGCACCATCCTTATGGACTCCTGGGCACTCTTAACAATTATTGGGAGCACCATACATGTTAGTGTTAGCCATCCTGAAATTAGAGATATTCCTAGTCTTAGGAATTTACAAAAGAAGGCGTATCCGAAGAGCCCAAAAACTATAGAGGGAACCCCAGCTAAATTATTCAAGGCTTGAGTGATCATTCGGCTTACCTTGCCTTTTGGAGCATACTCCACAAGATAGACTGCAGTGGCTATACCTATCGGTGTGGCTATTGCTATTGTTCCAGTCAATAAGTAAAGAGTACCCACAATCGATTCAAAAATTCCTCCTTTTTGAACACTTGTAATCAACATTTTCCAGCTTATTGCGTGTAAGCCATTTATCCCCACAAACAGGATGATACAAATAAAGAAGGAGAATATAATAACGATTGAAGTAGCTAAAAGAAGAGAAATGACTTTTTCCTGTATGTGTCGATTTCTCATACTTGAATTACACCTTTCGGAGCCCTTCTCATGATTAGATCTGCGATAGTATTCGTTATGAACGTAATGACGAACAAGATTACCCCTAAACCAAACAAGGCATGGTAGTGCAAACTGCCTATAGGAACTTCCCCCATATCCAAGGCTATGGCAGCTGTTAAAGCGTGTACTGGCTCAAGATAGTTCCAGAATGGATCAGGTATGCGTGGTACACAACCACAGGTCATTAATACTGCTACAGTCTCCCCGATCGCTCTCCCAAAAGCGAGCAATATAGACGCCACTATACCCGGCTTTGCTGTTGGTAAGACAACCCCTCTTATTGTTTGCCAGCGCGTTGCTCCGAGGGCTATTGACGCTTTTCGAAATTCCATCGGAACTGCTGAGATAACCTCACTTGAAATACTTACAATTGTCGGCAAAACCATGATAGATAGGGTTATTGAAGCAGTTAGAGCTGTCTTGCCTGTGCTTAAATTGAAAAATTCTGCGATTCTGGGAGCCAAAAACATAAGTCCGAAAAATCCATGAATTATAGACGGAATCGCAGCAAGTAATTCGATGATTGGTTTTACTAAATCCCCAATCCAACGAGGGATATATTCTGCTAAAAATATGGCTGCTGAAACCCCAAGTGGAATCGAGATCAATAAACTTCCAAAAACAATCATAATTGAGCCGTAAAGAAGCGGGAGAGCACCATAACTTTCATAATAGGGTGCCCATCTCCGTCCAAATAAAAAGTTAAGAAGACCTATTTTCGTAAAAGCGGGTAATCCCTCCTTAAAAACGAATGCAGTTATTAAAATTAGGATTAAGACTGGAACAAATGACAATATAAGCAATAAAAACTCAACTTTCTCCCTTGCTCGGATTTTTAAAATAGAAAATTTGGACGTTTTCAGGCCCATTAATATCCGCCTCTCACTCTTTTGGATAAATGGCTACATAACCGCATTGTTCGACCAACACTTGACCAACCGGGCTTTTCACGAAATCTATAAACCTATCAATTAAGAATCCGCTCTCTGGGATACCATTTGTTACTAGGTATAGAAATCTTGAGATTGGATAAGTGCCTTTTCTCACATTTTCACGAGTTGGAGCGTAAAGCGGGCCATTCTTCCCCTTGGCTACATAAACTACATCAATGTTTCCCTCAATGAAGCCCAAGCCGACGTAACCTATAGAGTATGGGGTTTGCTCTACGCTTAGCCTCATAGCGGGATTACTAGGAACTACCATAGCTCCTGTCTTTACCTTAAATCCAAATGGTTTCATGCAGTATTCCTCAAAAGTCGCTCTTGTTCCTGAACCAGGCTCTCGCACGAATACGATAATTTCCTTATCTGGTAAGTCTTCTCGAACTTGGCTCCATTTAGTATAATACCCAGCAAATATCTTTCCAATCTCTTCTAGCGTCAGCTTTAATAGCTGATAGGGATGGAATCGATAGAAGAATTAGCATTCTCTAGGTGAGAATGCTAATATCATTACTGCAACTAACGATATTGCTAGGTGCTTCCTCATGTTCCCTAATGGGGGCATTCTTCGAGTCTATATAAATTATGTGTACTAATGGTCTATAGCGCTTATGAAGCTATTTAAGGCATTATATGTCAGATAATCCACATGCTTGCTTTGCTATACTTCATGACTTCATGCTTTGATCTAATCTCAGGAGCTGCAGCTGTGCCCATACGCCATTATGCGCTAAAGGCATATAAGCTATCTAAGAGGAGTTTTTCTCTTCATCTATACAGTTTTCTTATTGCTTGCAACAGGCCTTATAAGTCATGATCTGATACTATTTCTGATACTAGCAGCTAGACCTGCAAGGATGCTTATAGCATTAACATCCACATATTCCGCCTTAACATCGATTTTGCTAGAACTACTAGCATACATGCTTATAGCGGTAGGATACCATGAAGAAATAAAGAAAATTCTTGGAGTACCCTTAATCCCAGTAGGATCTATTTCCATCAATGTATTACCTCGGACGATCGGCGTAGTATTGCTTTTCTACATAACGACAAATCAGTTTCTAGCCTGTGTAAGAGTGAGGGAAAGGGGCTCCCTGTTATTGCTAGTAGCCTTCATATCAATATTGGTCAGCTATGTAATGCATCTTCATGCACTTCTACTAGTAAAATCAGAAGTCTACATAATCTCCCGGTGTATAAATTTCATTGGCTTCCTAATTCTCCTCTATATAATGCATTACGTCATTCACGGTGATGCTTAATCTATATTAACGAATTTAGAGGAGATTGGAATACAGGATTCTAGCGATATGTGATAGAAATTCTAGAGCATTCAGAGACTTAGTTCATCTAATGTTACTACTCTTACCGTATCTTTTATCCTTTCGCTAAGCTTCTCGTCACTAGTAACTAGAATGCCATTGAAGATTAGGGTCATAGCTCCGTATATGGCGTCGTATATGCTTATATCCTTATCTATTGATAACTTGATTGCCTTTAGCCAGCCTTCTAAAGTCAACTTCCTGATAATATCAAGGTTAATAATATCCTTTACAGCGTTTACTATATCCTCTAAAGTTAGCTTGTATACTCTGTGAAATCTGAGGGCATTGGCAACCTCATATATTATGAGACTTGGTGAGATTAAGTCAACTTTTCCATTTAGGTATGCATCTCTGAGCTCTAGTGCCTTTTCATAGTACCTCTCGGGAACGAACCACTTAACGGCTACGCTAGCATCAACTACTATTATTTTCTTAACTCTCTCCAGTATCTAATCACCTCGCTTGAGTCGTAATCAGTAATGCCGTATAGTCGTAATATTTTGTTCCTGATTCTATCCATATCTTCAGCAGCCTTCATCTTACGTTGTTTCTTTTCCTCGATCTCTATGCGCTTTTTAATAGCCTCTCTGATTACCTCACTCCAATTGATATAGCTGAACTTCTTCATCTTCTCTCTTAGTTCCTTGGGCACTCTGACGCTTATTATATCACTCATGTATATACACTGTATATACGTATACCAGTGCATTATATAATTTTTCATGAGATAGATTCATCTCAAGATAGATTAAGCGGTCTTAACTCACCTTTAGTTTCCCCGTTTTGTAGGGTTTCAGTTTTCATTATGCCTAATCGGCTTCCCAATGTAATCTTTATGATACAATAATACGTGCACTAACAGTTAAATAATTTTGGATACCTTATGTGTCTAAACTTTCCATCAAATTAAGAGTAATTCTGATAGGCTATAACACTAGATTATGAAATTACTCTTAATCCTCTCTTCACAGCTATCCTCTTAAGCTTTTCATCGAAGGTTGCTAATACTAGATTATAGTGAAGGGTCACTGCAAGGATTATGTAATCGTTCACTTCCTTTACATCTTGTTTATATTTTCAAGCATTTTTAAGGCGTTAACTAATGCTCTTGTAGGCTCTAGTATGTACGTGGTTCTCGGATCTTCAAGATATTCACGTACTTTTAATAAGATGAAACTAGGAGTCGCTTGAACTAATTTTAACATGACCCAGGTATACTCATGAACTACGATGGATGGTATGAATAACTCTTTTACTGTGTCAATAATCTTCATAGCTAAGGCATGATATTCACTATCCTCGATTGTATCATAGACCAAAATATAGCTTCATCCATCATTCCCTCGATAGCTTCTTCAATTTCTTCAATACTAATTTTCCTACCGATTCTAATCGTCCTTCTCTTCCTCCTTAATGAAATTATCTTAATAACCTCCTCTCGTTCATCATACACTCTCTTGACAACATCGTCCTCATTAATCCCCACCTTAGCTCTGATAGAAACGGGAATAGTTACTTGAAATTACGCATAATCTTAACAACTTCTTCCATTATCTCCCTAGCAGGATAAGGATACTATTAATACATAAAACTTTACTAGTAAAAATAATGAAATTATAACCCTATACTCTTTATTCTTAATTCTAAGAGATCTATCCGTTACCGTTAAGCTATTAAGCATTATGTGGATCTTTATTTTCATGCAGTTTCGCACAACAATAATCATGGCTTTAATAACGCTTTTAATTAGCTCTTCCCTATTCTTCATAATGATGAATAAGAGAGAACAAGATGTCATAATTTATAGGGACAAGTATGGTATACCACATGTAGTTGGGGAGAGCGAAGAAGCTGTAATGTACGGTTTTGGCTATGCTCAGGCAGAAGATCACCTCGAAGATATGATCATAGACTATTTAACAGCTACTGGTAGGCTATCAGAATTCCTTGGAGAGAAATATGTTTCTATGGACTATAAAATAAGGGCCCTTAAAATTCCTGACCACGTTTATGAATATAGGAAGGATCAAATATCTGATCATGTCTATAAGCTCGCTAGTGCATTTGCTAGGGGTATAAATCGCTATATAGAGGAGCATGAAGATGAATTGCCTAAGTGGATACGAGATTTTAGAGTAAGACCAGAAGATATCATCGCCTGGGGATACTACATAGTTCTTTCTAGAAGTATAGGAGAGGCTGAGAATGAGCTTAATGGATCTGGAGTAGAACCATCTCTTGAAGGAAGTAATGAATGGGCTATAGGAAGATCTAGGACTGTGGATGGTTCGGTAATCCTCCTAGCGGATCCTCACCTCCCATGGACTGGTATGCATAGATGGTATGAGGCACACTTAATGGGCGGCAATTTAAATGTCTATGGAGCTACTTTTTATGGCATACCCTTTCCTCTCTGCCTTTCAGAAAATAAAGAACCAAGAAGGAAGTCTTTTCATCATGTTAACCTCTCTCCTCTACTTCCCTCTCCACTATTCTTATCAAACCTTCTACCTTATACGCTTCTTTCAGTATCTCCTCCGCAGTAAGTTGCTCTTCATGAAACCCCATTTGATGGAACTTGTATGCGGTGGTCCAAGCATCTATTATCTCTTCTCCATAAATATCCCTGAGTCTTCTAGCTGCCCTGTTTAGCAACTTGGTCCACCAAGTCCCCTGTTTTCTAGCTACTTCATACTCTGGTAGTCTATTGATTTCAGATAGTATTTTCACGCTGTTTTCAGCAACTTTATAGAGCTTTTCAGCGGCTTGTACAGCGTCTCCCTTACTAATGTACTCTAGAGCTTCCCGGAACCTCCTCTTTAACTCCTCTACTTTAATACGTGGATTCACTGCCCACCGTTTATCCCTACCGTCTCATTTTATTTAGAATTGTATCAGATTGTATCTGCGGTAGGGACTTCCACCTCGCCCATAGGGATTTGGATATTCCTATGGGGTCATGGGTGGCGGTCGAGCCCAACGGCACGGGGCTCCCATCTAGGACTGACCCTACGGGGCTTGGAGCATTGCCCCCATCACCCCGTAGGGCTTTGAGGAGGAGGTTCCAGCATGCAACTACATCACGGTGCCATATTTCTCCACCTTTACTGCACTTACCCATTCTAGACCCACTACTGTAGATTATTGGAGCATTATGTACTGGACAGAGCCTGGAAGTGTTCTTGGGATTAACGTAGATTACTGGCACACCATACTCTTTCGCTTTTTCCTCTATTGCTTTCTGGTTACCTCTGAATGATGCTTGGAAAATCCTGTGCCTTAGTTGTCTATCCCTTATTCTCTTAATCATATTGTTGGCTGATTTCTTACCCAACTTCTCAAGAACAATAGCATTTCGTTTCTCGTAAGCAACCTTGACGATTAGGTTTGCTATCTTCCACTTAATGTCTTGCTTCTTCATCCTCTCCTTAAGCCTTCTCATAATCTTTCGTTTAATCCTTGACTTCTTACCATAGAGCTTATCGTACCTCTCCTGAATACTCTTCTTACGGTAGTAGTAACCCAAGACCAGCTTCCCGGTATTAGTCTCAAAGAGGTAAGCAATATCATCAACTAACATGGTAACGTTGTTCTCATTAACATCAACAGCTAAGTACCCTTTGGGTTTATACTCCTCAACCTCTTTGACGAAGGTTAGATAGATTATGAACTGTCTATTCCTCTTATCAAGCTTAATTTTAGCTTCGGACGCTAACATCCATCCCCTGTTAATGTATCTCCAGTACTGTTTATGAGGCTTGAACTCTACTGTTACCCATCCTTTATGAGTTGCTATCCTAATGGAGATTAATCCACTAGGTTTCCATAGGTGGTCATCAAGCCAGATACTAACGCTCCTAATCTCGGGATATTCTCTTTCGGCTAAGCCCAGCTTCTTTAGTTTGAGAAAGCTCTTGGCTCTAGTACTAGCGTCTTGGCAAGCAGTATAGACATAGTGTGATGGTAGTTGAGGATATAAGTTCCTCATTTCACGATACTTCAAAGCCTTAAGCCTAGTGAAGCTCTTAGCCCTATTTCTAACAGCATACATAGTTAGTTGCTCAACCATGTTTCGGTACATCCCCTCAAGCTCGACGAAAAGCCTAAACACCTTTCTTGGTAACTTTACGCTCCTCACTATAACAGTCCTTGTTACTCTAGCCATTCTTCTCAACCTCTCCTAGAAGCTTCTTGAAGCCTTGAACAAGCCTCTTTTTCTTATGACTCCTCATACCATATAACTTACCAGCGAAGGAGGTAACTATTGCTAACAAATCTTCAACTAACTCTTGATAAGCATCTTTAGGCTCCTCACCATAGACAACCTCTATCCTTACACCATACTGTTTGAAGAAGTATTCTAAATACTCAAAACCAAATCTCGTAAGTCTATCCTTGTATGTGATAACTACTACGTCTACTTGTTTATTTACCACGTAGTTGAAGAGCTTCATCAAACCTCTACGGTTGGCCTTCAACCCGCTGGCTACGTCACTTAGAACATCAACTACTCTATATCCTTTCGCTGAGCAATACTGTGTCAGGTGCTCTATCTGTCTATCAAGGTCTCCCTTTTGGTCTGAAGAACTGACACGAGCATAAATGATTGCTCTTACCTCCCTTGCTTCCTCTTTTCCGCTTATAATCCTTTCAATCTCGCTTTCTGGTATCATCCATCTACCAGTAGGAGTCCTAACAGCACGAATCTTACCTGAGTAAATCCATCTCTTCAAAGTAATGAAGCTAATCCCGAGACGCCTACACGCCTCCCTTGGCGGTAGTAGTCTTTCTGTTATCTGCTATTCTCCGATACAGTATGATACACTTTGAAATATTTAAAGGCTTCTACCCCCTCTTGTAAGTTTTAGTAATGCATATGAGAGTATGCCTGCTACAACGATGCCTATGACTATTGGCTTCCAGGGGGTTAAAGTATCTGGCTCGCGTAGCTTGACGTGGAAGTGATCTATAATTTTAACAATCCATTCCCTTGCTGGCGCGTAAAATATGTGTAGCTTGTCGTAGAGTCCCCTATAGAATTCAAAAGCCTCATACACTACATTAAGCCTCTTATTGAGATGTTCAAGATATTCTCTCCTAACCTCGACTTCGGCGTCAATGAATCCATTATCGTAAAGCCTTAGGTGAAGTTCCCACACATCACTTAATGCCTTTCTTAAACTGTACCTCTCGCCTTTTGGAATGGTGGAGGCAACATGTTCGAAACCCTGCTTTTTAATAAGGTATTTACAAATAGCCTCGACATCTGGAACCCAAAGTTTAAAAATCGTATCTTTTACTAACTTCTCCTCTACGTCGATAGCCTTAAGCGTAACTGTATCTCCGGACTCAAGGATGAACTTCCTAGGAATCATTGTTACGTAGGTAGTCATTATTGATGTCCTCCGATGATGTATCACTCACATTTAAATATAATCACTCCTCTTATATTTAGCTAGACTAACACATGTCTTTGAGATTCGTTTTCTTAGCTATAGTTATCGTTAGCGTAATGATTAGTAGTAGTGCATAAATCAATACTTGTTAAGGTCATGTTATACTCTACAATGAACAAGGAGAGGTAGAATTGATGGCTATAATCTCAGACGATGTACCAAAGGGAGTACTTTGGTCATCTAGACAGTGCTAGGCAAGCTATACCTTAGCCTAAAGTGATATGCAACAGATCATTTTTCAGCATACCTTATAACATCGAACTTATCCTAAGCTAACTCGCCTTCATCATCCCTTATCCCTTAGCTATGAGAGTGTTATCGAAATGTGCGTAGATGTAGTGGAGTAGATGTCTGTTTTAACAAAGTAAAGGTTCCCCTTACTAGAGGAAACATTAAAAACAAGGTAATCTCACTCATCGAAATCAAAGTGCATGAAGTGGCAATACTATCAATAAAGATAAAGCACTATGTAAATGAAGAGCAAGAGGTAGATGCCTATGTAGAGATTTTCAGATGTGATATGGAGTGTAAAGTGTTTGACTTTATGATTTAATAAATAGAAAATTTTATAATCTCAGTAAATTTCCTTAATTCTGCTGATGGATATGTCCGTATACGAAAAATTATACAGGTTCCCTCCACGCTATGGCCCAGAATGGGGTTCAGGAGGAATCTTCGGGCTTAGATACCATAAGGGAGTGCTTTACTTCACACTGGCATTCGAAGCCGAGGCCCACTTCATCAGAGATGATCGCGAGAAAGTCTACAGATTTGAACACGTAGGCAAAGGTCCTGGTCCTAGATCAGGTGGAGATACGTATAGTGCAGTCGAGGTTGTTGATGACAAGATTTATTTTGGTGGATGGGTTCATGCACCTGCCATTTATGGTGGAAGGAAAGATCATGGAGGAATTATTCTCTTTTACAACAAGTTTAGCCATGTACATGTATATGATATACTCGAAGATGAAGTACAATTATTATGGAAGGATACGATAGAGCATGAGGAGAAGTGGGCAGGTGAGGTCTCGGAGATAGTATACAATCCCGTGGATGATAGGCTCATAATAGCTAGAGCTGATGGGCACGAACACCTAGGGATTTACGCTCTAGATAGGAAGAGCGGAAAGGAGGAAAAGCTGAGCGAGGATCCAGGGCTAAAGGGTAGCACATACCTAGACTATGTATGTTTCGATATCATGAGAGACTGGAGCAAGGGAGTTGAAGGTATTCAATGTATGGACATGGTGACAGGTAAATGGACTAAGAGATTGATAGACGATTATGCTAAAATAAGTGTGGACGGACATGGTACGGAACAACCACTATCCGGTTGTGCAAGCTCGGCATATGCTAGGTTCTTTATGTTCGTAAAGGGAGGTGTGCTTGTGGGAAATCCTGTTGATCCTAGCGTGGAGCCACTTAGGTTCATAAGGCTCTTTGATTTCGTTAAGTCAGGTTATTCCCCTACAAGAACCGTTGCACTACCATTAGGCGGAGGAATTCTTACAGCATTTAATTCCTTCACACACGGTATTGTACATGCGAGAAATCCTTGGGAGAAGGAACTCCTTAAGACCCTCAATACTACCGTAGGCCCAACAGTTTTAGTCTATATAACGCCGCCTATGGCTCGGATAGTTGGTGCCTTAGGCGCTAGGGTAACCTCTATAGAGAAGGTTGGAGATAAAGTGCTTCTGGGTACAACGGATACAGCCAATCTCATGGCCTTAGATGCGAGCCCCATAGATGTGGGGCATAGAGACATATTAGTGGTTAGCACTTCGGCACTCCTCTATTCTCCTCCTCCGCCTGTAAGCTTTGTAATACCTGGGAGCATGATTGGCTCTTCAGCATGGGGAGGCATACCACTCTGGGGCTATGATAATCCCATACTCATAATTAGCTCCACCAAAGAAAACATGCTAAAAGTGTATGAATACGACCTCTCACTACCTGCTTGTCAAGCTGAGGAAGAACAATATAGGATTAAGAAGGGTAAGAATGTTATAGGGCTGGACGGATACCACAGAATAGTCTCATTTAAGCTAGAGAAAGAGGATCCTCGAGCTAAAATCTACATACACCTCTCTTAAGAGTCATAATTTAAATTGAAGAACACCGAAGTACTAGCTAGACGGCACGACATTCTTCTTTCAGACCCTTCTATCTCACCATATCTCACCAAAGTATTTCCTAGTATGTTGAGGAGATGACCTGGTTAGATGTCAAGTAAGATTAAAAGCTTAATATCAGTAGCATATTGTAACCTTCACTTTGAAGTACTGCACCTTATGATTTCAAGATTGTCTCCTAAGCCTCGACAGCTTTCACATAGAGAAGTCTTGGAAGCATTTCATGTTGAGGAACATAATGTTTATTAAACTTAACAATATTAGAACTGCTACGAGAATATATGATGGATAATATCTATGTTAAAGTTGATAGTAGAATTGAGCTCTTGTCGATAATCCAGCTTTTCACATCGTGGAAACTTCATGGAATGGTCATTGAGGACTCGTTCTTCTATCCATATAAGAGAGCCGTCCTCGAATGGTTCAGTCCTTATAGAAACCATCAAGCTATCAAGATTTGTCAAAAACTTGTGAGTACAGGATTTACTTATGATGCCCCCGTAGGCTTCGTTATGCACCTCTCGGAGCCTCCTGATCTTAGAGTAATTAAGAAATTTTCGAATTATCATATCAGAAGAGCTGGTGGCGAGAACATACTTAAAAAGTTCGTAAAAGAACTCAGGGGATTTGTCAACGAGTCGAATTTCTTAGGGTTCTGGGAAAGTCAAGGTGATTTTTACAGGGAAGTAGTGACCAGATCTGAGATAAGGGTGAATGAGATCAGGAAGATCCTGCAACAACTAAGGGAGTTCTTCAGAGCTGGCGAGCTTCGATATAAGGCCTATGTGATACTCGCTCCATTATTTCGCGAAACTATCGGGTACGGTTATATGTTAGATGATTCGATGTTCACCTTCATTGGTCCCTGGAAGATATCTAATGGCTTTCCCTTTTTCGGAAGAATAGATTTCCATTTAAGGCATCTCCTAAGGCACGAATTCATGCATCTTTTCGTTAACTCTATAACAGAGAAATATAAGGAGCTTGTGGGCAAATACGCCTATCTCTTCAGTGACATAAAGGAGCAGATGATGCGATTGGCTTACGGAACTTGGGAAATAGCCTTAAACGAGCATATAATAAGGGCTACTGAGGCCCTCCTCATGACTCTTTATGACAAAGCTCCTGAAGAGAAAGTCATTTCTTACTTAAAGAACCAGGAGCGCGTGGGCTTCAAGTACATATGGATATTTTACGAAGCTCTTAAAGAATATTTAGATAGCGATTTATCTTTCGAAGAATTCTATCCTAGAATATTAACACGATTAGAAGAAGGGACAAAGAGCAAGTAATTACCTTATTAAACTAATGTATTGACGCTTTCTTCTTGTCAATTCACATTAAAGTTTGTCAGACTTCAATTAAAGAAAGTAATAGCTGTTGGAAAATAAGACTTAGAAAAGATGAAAAATGACCGAGAATTCCTAGTACTGCATATTAAAATAATAGCTATGTCCAATAGCAACGCTAAAGATAAGTGAGAGGCATAATGAAAAATGTAGACCTCATTATGTTCCTGGAGGATAAGCTGCTGGAGAACAAGAATTAATATTTATATCGTAGAGAAGACGTAATTAAGCCTAGTACTTGCGGGAGACGTTAGAGGACAAGGAGGTGCAATTATCGAGTATTGGAAAGTGCATAGAAAGTATCAGAATCATAAGGGGGTCTTGAGGGCAATGGATATAGTAGCCCTGATAGGTCTCCTTTTAGCCATCTCTTTAATCTCCATAACATATCTGGTAAAAATGATGCCGAATACAGAAGTAAAACTAGTTTATATAGGCACGCATAAGATAGGTAAAAATTGGTTCATAAGAGGGGAAGTTGCAGTATTAGAATTCGCTATAAGGTATTCCAGCCTTAGTAGAAAGGTATTGGAGATCGATTTGCTCAATTATGATGACTACTCATTAGTTATGAGGCTTGTTAAACGAAGAGTTAGGCCAGCGCTGGATGGTATGGAGAAAGTGAGAGTGGAAATTAATACGAGAGAACTTCCAATAGGCCTTTATCTAGTGCAACTTCATATTGGAGATAAAGTGTATACATCGAATACTAACCCTAAGTATAATTATGAGAAATATCCGTGGATTATCGCAGTAATGGAGCCCTTTAAGATGGGAAATAGGTCTTCTTTTAAGTTTCCCTTGCTTAAGGTGCCCTACGGCCTTGGAGTCAACATACATTTCGTTCTTCCCAGGAAGATTGATTTAGACATGATGCATCTAGCTGGAATCAGCATTGTCAGGATGGATCTTTTCTGGAGCCATGTAGAGCGTAGTCCCAAGGAATACAATTTAGATGGATATATTCAGTTAGCTCAAGAGCTTCTTAAAAGAGGTATGAGACCGCTTTTCATCTTAGATTATGGTAATCCACTTTATGATAATGGGCTCCCTCCTAGCAGTGAACTAGGAGTAAGAGCATTTGCCGAGTATGCCATGTATGTAGTCAGTAGACTAGATAAGGAGGGTAATATTATATGGGAAGTATGGAATGAACCGAACATAGAGGTTTTCTGGAAGCCAAAGCCAAACGCTACGCAATATGCCGAATTACTTAAGGCGACACTGAAGGCAATCCGCTCAGCTAATCCGAATGCTGTCGTAATCGCGCCAGCGACCTCAGGTGTTGATTTAGAGTTTATCGAGAAGTTATTAAAGATAGGGGCATTAAGAGGAATTGATGCTATTTCGGTACACCCGTATAGGGATAATATTCCGGAGACTGTACTTACAGATTATAAGAAACTTAGAGAGATACTAGCCAAATATGGACTTAATCTTCCGATAGTATGTAGCGAGTGGGGATACAGCACATGGTCTAATGGGATCTCTATGAGAAGGCAGGCAGCTTATGTGGTTAGGATGTACATAACGAATTTAATGGAAGGAATACCTATAACGATAATTTACGACTGGAAGGATGATGGCCCAGATATAAATAATGCTGAACATAATTTCGGCTTAATAGCGGATTACGAATCCGCAGGGTTGAGACTTATAAAGCCAGCATATTTTGCCATATATAACACAGCGAGAATATTACACGATTATGTTGTTAAGAACTATACTATCAAGGATAATGTGATTATAGTGGAGTTCGTAAACGAAAAAAGCAGGAAGTATGTAGTATGGTCCTTTGGAGGTGAAAATGAAATAGCCCTAAGAGTAGGTTGGAGTAAGGTTAAGGTTACTAACCTTTTTGGGAAAACTAGAATATATGAAACCATGTATGGGGTGCTCAGCCTAAAGGTCAGCGAAGAGCCCATCTTCATAGAGAGGTATAATAGTGGATAATTTACCTATCTCGGTCTGATCAACATGTAATCTAGAGCATGCGCTCTAATTATAACTAAAGCGATAGAATACGGCGTGCCGGTAATATTTGTTAATCCTAAAGGTACTTCAACCATGCGCCCAAGGTGTGGAGCAAATCTATCCTATACTTATACACCCTTCATATTACTAACCATTTCCCTATGGGATTGTCTATCTTAGGTACTAAGCTCTTTATAGTAGGATGGAGGAAGTGTTTATCATTAGTATGAGCTACATCTATCATTCCCTTCAACGGGACTATGCACAAATAATCCCATATGTGTATCCCTGATAAACTACTTAACCTCAATGCCTCCTTATAATGGCTCCTCTTAACGTCTATCAACACAGTCTTTGAACTCCTCAATATCTTATCTATGATGTTTAATGCCGTTTTCTTACTCATTTTGATTCCTCTAAATGCTAGTGCATGAAATATTTCAGCTAGTTGATGAGTAGTAAGGTATATTATATGATCCATTAGTGCACGCTGTATAAACTCATTGGCCTTATTATGCATCTGAAGTGCTTCCTCATATTCTTCCTTATCTTTAAATTTCTCCTTCTGTGGCTTCTTAAATGCATAAACCCATAATTGCGTATCAATAAAGATTCTCAATTCTTCCAGCCACCTACATCTTCATAATCATACTCTTCAAAGTAATCTTCACGACTACCACTAGTTTTAACTTCCCTTAATAACCTTATTAGATCTAGCGTATCCTTATCAATAACTTTAACAGGTCTTATTACTACTTTACCTTCTTTAACTTCTAGTTCTACCTCATCACCATCTTTAATTCCAAGGGCGTTCAGTATTTCTTTACCAAGATACACTTGACCTGCATGAATTTTTCTTCTAACTGGCAAATACTAATCACCAAATACTAATTCTATAGCGCTAGGTATTTAATTTTACGTTGAAATCCTTATTGTAAGCCTGCAATCCACTTCGCTAATTCGTTACATAAGGATATTACTGCATGATAAAATGATACATTTTAGATAATACTACACAGATTGCTGGACTGGGGTAGGTCTTGAATTGCTTGAATGATAGACTAAAAGTTATGAGAAGAGCTGGTCAGTATGTCTGTGAGAGACTAGTCAAAAGTAGGTGAAATATAATCGCAGTACTTATAGTAAGATCTGTTGCTAGGGGAAATGTTCGCGAGATATCCGATATTGATACATGTGTCATAGTTAGTGAGGGAGATAGACCTTAAAGGGAAAACATACAGGAGTTGGACTATAAAGTCGATGTGGCCTATGTCCCCTTGAGACACTGGATGAATAAACTGCGGCGGGAACTTGAAGGGAGACAAATATCTATTTGAGCAGGTGAAGGATTTAAAGGCCCTTAATGGCTACTTAGAAGCATGTTTCAGTTTACTCTGGTTCAAGAGCCGAGATGTGAATCCTAAGGAAGCAGCATGGATACTAAATACAGTCCTAAAGGTGAGAAAGCCGGCAGAGAAAGAAGTACGCCAATTAGGCTTTAAACTCCCCGATATCACGAATTTTTAAGGAGTGTAGAGACTCTTATTAAAATTAGAACGCTATGAGCAACTATAGAGCTGTATTTAACATCTGTTATGTATCTTGGGATTGCTTCCTCTCTTGTATCTACCATGCGTAATAGCTTTCTATTCTTCTGCTAGGGTGTAGAATAAAAGCTTAAATAATAATAGGAATACCTATATTACATGGTGTACCTAATATATGTCGGTTACTGTGTCTATTAAAGTGCGTAAGGAGCTTGTTGAGCTTGCTGATAAAATGATCAAATACGGAATTGCTAGAAGCAGATCACATGCATTTAATGTAATGATTGAAAGAGGAATTAAAGAGGTTCTTAAAGAAGTAGAGTTCTGGGATCGTGTATATGAGAAGGTTAAGGAGCTTGAAAGAAGAAGATATAAAATTAGACATGGTGGCCTTTCGAAACTATTAGAGGAGGATCGGATTAAATGATGTACATCGACACTAATGTTATCATAGCGTTTATCGATGACCTAGATCCAAACCATAGCAAAGCTGTAGATCTCCTCCGATCATCAAAAGAAGATAAAGTTGCTAGTAAGCTTACGCTAATAGAGCTTGCCTCAGTATACTCTAGGGCTAATCTAGAGGACCCTTTGGCTCTTGCCATATACTCCGTAAAGTACGCTGGCATAAGAGTTGTTGACATAAACTTTAACGAAGTATTGATACGTGCTTTTAAGTTAGCTAAACTTTTAAGGCTCCGAACACTCGACCTACTCCATATAGCAACCTGTAAGATAATGAATGCTCCTCGCTTCGCAACATTTGACAAAGATATTATATCAAAATCTGGTCTTATAGAAAGGATAGGTATCGAGGTAGTCACCAAATAAATTAAACACAATGTGAGATATGCGTGAATACCTTTCATAATAGGGGTTCGCGTCATAAAACATTAAAGGCCCCTATTTACGAGTTGCGTGTTTAAGCTTAGCTCTAATGGATTCTAACTTCTCTCGTTCTTCCTCTGTAAGCTTCCTCTAATTGATGTACTCTAGAACTTCTCTAACTATGGCCATTCAGTTTCTTTCCTCAAGACAGTATATGCGTATATTAAAAGCTTCTTTCCTCAAAGCACTAAAATTTCTTGAAGTAACTTACTAATTCCAACTACGGCCATACATACTCCGAATATGGATGTTTTTGTACACTTCAGTATGACCCTAGAAACTGAATAACTAAAAGAACGAAACAACATGTCTACATAATATATGCTATTGTTTTACTTAGGATGGGTTTTTAGTTCTAGCAGTGAAATATAACTGCATCACTACTATCCGGTAGAGGAAGAGTTAATGAAAAATTTGGTGATATTTTCGGTACTGAGCATATTAATACTACTAGTAAATATTCAAGTAAACATGAATTATGGCCAGGGCAATAATGAACTAGCTAATATAGCGAAAGTTTCCGATTTACTTAAGGCTATTTCTCAAATTTCAGGAAGGTTCTCAGATCATAAAGGCAATAGAGTAACGCTAAGTTACAAACTAGTTGGCGAGGAAAGTCTCAATGGCGAGGAATGTTAGGTAGTCAACGTGTTCTATAGCACTAAGAGCGAAACGACTAATGCAACTCTGTGGATTTCAAAAGAAACAGGAATGTATATGAAAGCTAAAATCGGTGATACTACATTTTCAGGCCAGTATGCACAAGCTGCGGGGATTGCTTTTCAAGAGTTTTGGTCTAATTGGATCTATAACCTTTGGGTTAGATGGACTTACTCTAAGCTAACATACTGGCAGGATCATTATCGATATGGATATACGTTACTGATAGGTAGTGATATCAAGAAATTCGGTTCCACTTCACTCCTAGTCTACAAGTATAAGTTCGTTCCATATAAGACGATACCCCAAGGAATATCAATGGATTATTGAAGGTTGGATCGCACCAACACAATTCGGAGGAATATTAGTTTACCTTTATGTCGAATCATTAGATCATAAAGAGTGGTTTAAATGGGAATTGATTTCAATCACTCTAAGCGAGCAGTTAAAATTACCTAACGTACATTTTAGCGATATAAAAGTTGATCCTTTAGAAGCAAAACCCAATGAAAATGTAACTATCACTATGGATATATCAAATACAGGAGGGTCATTTGCAATATATAATGCGACACTTTTCATAGATGGGAAGATCGTTGGAAGTAAAACAGCTCTCATAAATCCTGGCGATGTTAAAACAGTATCCTTCACGATAACCTTAAAGAACGAAGGAGATCATACTGTCAGACTTTGCAATAAGACTAGTATCATTCATGTCCGTGCAAACGCTCCTGCATCATTCGAGATAACGGACTTATCGATTAACCCATCTACGGTTAAAGTAGGAGACTACGTGACTATTTCAGTCGATGTTAAAAACATAGGCGGAAGCTCTGGAAACTATACGGTTACATTGAAGGTAAATGGTAAAATCGAAGACGTAAAAAACGTAACGTTAGATAGTGGGGAAAGCACGACAGTTACATTTAAGTATACTGTGGACACTCAGGGCACACTCTCAGTAGATGTAAATGGAATAACAAAGACATTTACAGCAAATTCTGAAAGCCCATCTCAGCCCAGCCAAAACGTTAATCAAGGTAGGATTTCTACGACGCTAGTAGGAGTAATAGTGGCCCTGGTAGTAGCTATAACGGCGATTGTAATATACTTTATGAGAATAAAAAGTAGCCGCTATTTTTCCTATTTTCTTTTACAAGGCAGTTAAAGTTTATTTAACTGCCTTGTAAGTTCCGTTATATTTATGTATTCATGACATGATGCTATCTAAGATTAACATTGTTAAAAAGCCGATGAAGAAGCCTAAGGTCACTAGTTCATTGTGTTCACGACTGTATATCTCAGGAATTATCTCATGTATCACTACATAGATCATAGCACCAGAAGCTAGTGCTAATACCAGCGGTAACGTCACCTGAGCATACGTCACCATTAATGCTGGCAAGATCGCTGCAAATGCTTCAGCTAGACCACTTAGAGCGCCCATGATAAATGATATGCTCGCTTTTCCTGTTACCATTAGAATGGGAATTGCCACTGCAAGCCCTTCTGGTATATCCTGTAAGCCTATTGCAAGAGCCATAGCTAGGCCATCAGCTATACTATACATCGTCGCGGCACCTACAGCCATACCTTCAGGAATATTATGAACTACCATAGCTAGAGCCATAAGTTGCGCCTTTTTAATACTAATAACCGTTTCATCCTTTTTAGATTCAACAACAGCATGCTCATGAGGTATTAACAGATCTAATGCTTTAATAATAACTACGCCTATGATAAAACCTAAGGTTGCTGTTACCACATTGCTCCTCTCAATAGCTGGTATGAGTAGGCTGGTAAACGAAGCAACTAACATCACTCCTGCAGCGAATCCCATCCCAATATTAAGAGAATGTCTTCCAAGCTTCACGCCTATAAGTATTGGTGCTGTTCCCAAAGTAGTTAATGATGCTGGTATTAAACCCATTACTAGTACCCTTAAAACCAAGGGCATTCTTGTGAGGAGTTCAATCATATCATCAACCATTGGCTAATCTATAAATCCATATTTAATATTTATAAATAGGCTAGAAGGTATTAATTGTTAATCTAAGTATCTACATGGTGTCAAGATGAGCGGTAGGTATCCTATATTGTTAAGGAAGAGAGCCTTAAATGCATTAAAGTGGGCCGAGAGAGCTTATAATGATGGAGATTACGATACCGCTGTTCGTGAAGCCGAATATGCTGTTCAATTATATATCAAGTCAATTATATATCGTATATTAGGTGAGGAGATTAGAGGCCATAATATTCGTGAGCTCTTAGGAGTATTGGTATCGGCGTTGATAGAGGAAAGTTTTGGGACTGAAGCAAATGAGCTTATCGATTATATAAGGAAGCATAGGCGGGAGTTAGCTGAGCTATCTGAAGCCCATACACGTGCTGTATATGGGCTTGTAGAATTCGGTAGAAGAGAGTCAGGAATATTGCTTAAAATAGCTAAAGATATCCTTAGTGTACTTAAGGATCTAGAGGTGAAAATATTTGGAGAAAAAGTATAGGAGGAGACTTTTGCTCTTACGTGAATGGAGGCGAATAGTGTATAGTGTCGCAAGCGTCGTGAAGAAGCTCTATCCTGAAGCCGAGCTCTATCTAATAGGCGGTGTAGCTGAGAATAGAATCACCATAGATAGCGATATAGACATAGCTGTAGTATTTAGATCAAAACTGAACGAAAATGATAGAGTTAACATCTTAATGCACATATGGGAAGCGATTGAAAACACAATACCTATGTATTATCCATTAGAAATCCATATATTTAACTTAAATGAATTTGTCAGGTTAAAAGGGAGGAAAATAAAACTCATATGAAGCCCTTTGTCAACAGCGTTTAAGCTAATAGAAAAACCTACTTGATGATAATGATCTATATGTCCGTGTTATCGCTCCTTTTGCAATTACAGACATAATATTATTTGTGCCTAGATCGGCCGTCTTGGTATTAAAGTTACTATCGAGAATATGATAAGCGATTTTGAGATTCTTATGATTTTTATTGTGCATTTAACACAATACAGGATCGGTTTGCTTATATTGAGTATAATCTAGAGATTCAGCTTGCTCTGAACATAATTAACCTTCAAAGGTGTCTTTCATAATTAAGGTATGTGGATGAGCATAGTTCAGATCCTTTATCTTTCCATAAGCCTTCTCATCATAACTAACGAGTTTCATTTTGTTTACGATGGCTACTGCTGCATGTAGGCTATCGAAGTATGTTAAATCATAACGCGCTCTTATTTCCTGTGCTTCAGCATGATGTAGTGGACTAGGTATTATTATCTTAATCTTATACTGATCTAATAAGCTGTATACCTTATACCAGAACTGGCAATAGTCCTTAACTATAATTATCCTCGACCTTATCAGGAGATCCATTTCAATTAAAGTATATGGTGATAACACGATACTGTATCCTGTAATAACCTCACGGGCCTCTTCATGATGTGGGTCTTCGTGATCTATAGCGGCTACGAATACGTCGGTCTCAATTAGAATCTCTCTTCTCCTTCTCTTCCTCACTTCTTATCTCCTCCATTAATCGTGAGTATGCCATCTTGCTCAATTCTGAGGGTTCTACTGATGCCTTTATGTGTACCTTAACTATTTGATTGGAGAGCTCGTCCAGAGGATCCTTAACGGGCTCTATGATTATCTTATTATCTTTAATACTCATTTTTACGATTTTCCCTATACCTAACATCTTCCTAACATCACTTGGTATGACTATTCTACCTCTACTATCCACATAGAGGATACGTTTCATGAATGGCCCTACATTACCAATAAATATTCCCACTAATAAGCATTCCCACTATTTACTCTATGGGAAAATATTGAATTGGCTTTTCTTTGCTCCTAGTGATTTCCCACTCCGGTTTGCTCAAAATTAAACCGCGATTTAGTGCTCTACTAAAGGAGTTTCATCACTAAAGAGACGCTTTCTAATATTAAGACCCGTTTAATCCTCTTAATGATTATCAAGCGGTTAAGAATGTGGTCATTGAAGATTTTAGCAACATAGTTGCTCAGTGTAAACTAATGTTCAATGCGTTAAGTACCAGTTCTACTATGTCTTTTGCTCTCTGCGCTTTTTCAAGAATTCCTTTAGCCTCATCCTTAGTGTATATTTCGTTAGGTGTGAGCCCTCTGCTTGGCTCACCATAAGTAGATCTACCATGTTCTGGAGCTACACTTCTGGTGATCTCCGCAAGCTCACGTATATGTACGGTTATCTTATCAGGGAATCTATTAAGTAATCTAATTAACTGATTCGATGGATCGTGGCTCCAAGTGGGTATTTCAAAAAGCGCTATAAGCGTCTTAGCGAAGTTTTCAATAGCTATTTGGGCGAATTGTACCGTCCCAACCCAATCATTTAATTCATAAAGTCTCTTAGCCCTATTAAGGTGTTGGATCGCTAGCCTGTACCTATAATACGCTTCCTCTATTGGATCAATACTCATAAGATTTCAATCCTCCCAAAGGGTCTTGGTAATTTCCAGTAGTACGCTTTTCCATCCTTAATACGTACTAGGCCTGCTTCACGAATCCTCTCACGTACATAGCTTAAGAACCTCTCTATCCTCTTAGTCCTATCAATAATGACTATAGAATCCCAATATATGTTAAGAAGGAGAGATGTGATTATTTTAGGCTTTAGGAATTCCTTTAGCTCCATATCTATTAATGTAACGGCATCAAATAAATCTCCAATGCGATCCATTACTAATCTATATAGGTACCTCCTACGGGATACCGGATTATTAATACCTAGTTCCTCATGTAACACCAAGAGATCGATATCGCTCTTCTCCCTTGCTTCACCGCGGGCAACAGATCCAAAGAGTAAAACAGCTTTAATAGTACTAGGGAGATTGTTGAGCTTATTACGAAGAATCTTAATTAATTCATCTCTATCCATTACCATATCAAATCACTACAAACTATCCTTAGTAATATCTAAACTGCCAGTTTAAATAGACTTTCTTGTATGTACGAAATATAACATTAGCTCCCCTACGTCTTTATCTGGTAGTCCTCTAAAACGTTGTGCGTTAAATTTCCTATAAAACTTAATCACTTTCCCGTTCTGTCTGAGCGGGACATATTCTCATGTAACTAATCCTATGTACTCTCTTAATTAATACTCTCATTAATAGCGTACCTATGCCCATACCTCTATATTCCTTTTTAACAGCTATTGCCTCTAACCAGCCATTCCAACCAACTACCAACGGAAAACTAAGAATCCTAGCCATCTGCTTATCTCTTCCGCTACTGGAACTATCGATGCATCATCTTTTATCATATGCTCCCATTGTCTTGCCACAGGGCCTCTAAATACGTTTTCCGCCCCCTTTAAGCTTCCATATTCTTTCCAAAATGCCTCTATAGTTATATTAGTTATTGCTTAAATATCTTCAGGCAATGCATCTCTCATTTTCAAGTTTAACATCATTATTAATGAACCTCTGCATAACATTCGTTATAACATAGCTCTGTTTTATACTACTAGGTACACTTTTATTCCTATTTATCAGCTACCTCTGCTTGATTTCTGTCACTCGTGAGCAGTTCTCCATACTTTTGCGCTTGTGCTATATATAATGGGTCGTAAAGTGTTATTTCATGTTCTCTTCATGTAATACATAGTCTGTTAGACTTGAGGCATCAATGACTATCACGATCTTCCCTCACGTACTTCATTGCAGTTCCTTTAGGTACCGTAGGAATACCCTTCACTATCTCCTCAAGTTCCTCTATCGTTCTTATTTGCTCATACTCCTTTATGCGCCTTTCAATGAACCTTCGAATTTCCTCACTCCAATTGATAAGCCCTCGTAATTCGTCCATCTTCTTCTTTAATTCCTTCGGTATTCGAAATGAGACTACAACACTCAACTTTCATCCACTTCATAATACAAGCTATTCCCTACTATTCATATTCATTACTTACCGTTTCACATTCTTGAATAAAAGTGAGCTGGAGAAGATAAGATATTACTTAAAGCCTAATGTATATTTTTGAAGGTTTACTGTGAATACTTTCTAATGAAATCCTCCTCATATAGTATATTCCCTATCTCTTCATCAACATCCTTTAGGAAATCGATTAAGACGACATCTCTTGTTAAGAACAATAAGTTACGTGTGAGCGATGTCGTATAGAGGAGTAAGTCTATTAAATCCTTGAACCCCCTCCTTTTTAAGTTAAGCGCCTTTATGTATCCCTCAACTGTTGGATGGACTAATTCGAACTCTTCTTGAATTAAGGAAAGCCCAGTAGCAACTATATCACGATTATATCTAACCTTAGCGATTTTACCTAGGATCTCAAGTATGTTGAACTCCGTATAATAAAATCTAGCTCTCTTCTTCCTCCTGAGCCTTCTAAGAACCACTAACACCTCATCTATACCTTCAACCTCTACACCCAATATCGGCAGGATATAAGTTGAATCTAAGAGAATCCTTAGCTCAGTCGAAGAGCTCACTTTGCATCTCCTCAGACTCCTTTTCAAACTCCTCGAAAGTGATCTTTGCAAATTTTGGCCCTTTTAAAGCCAGGTCAAATGGATCTGGTACTGGTTCTAGGATAATCTTGGAGCCGTTCACCTTTATCTTAACGAAGTCCCCCTCTTTTAATCCTACTGCCTCCACTACTGCCTTCGGTAAATATAAGGTGAATTTTTTTGAGATTCTCACCTTTATCCCAGATTTCATTTATTTCCCAAAATATAAAGAAGACTCAGGTATAAATGCTTTTGGTAAACTACTCTTCACCCTTCCCTACTCCTATGGCTTCATAGATTGTGCATAATGCTGTTATTTCTAAGTAATAGTCTAGCATCATATACTGATAGTTCTAATTAACTTAGAGGGTATCGTAAAATTATCGCTAAGGCCTTTAATTTTCATAGAATGATATTAGACCGTTATCCTGTGTACTTGCGCATAAAGAGGGTTACTTAACTATACATAGCGGAAATATGAGGTAGAAGCTGAGAAGCGCGAGTTAATTATGAGAGCTTTAAGGCAGGAAATAGCTCGTGTGGAACCAAGCCTTACGAGCAAATTACTTAGGGAGGAGTGTGAGCTTGAAGAAGGTAATATGAGAATAAGACTATTCACTTAAATGATTATTTTAGTTGTTTAGTAAACCAGTATTAAAAAAGCTAACGGCAAGACTAGATTACCAAGACTACAGGCTTGATATGAATAATAAAGTGCTTAGAATAGCTGTTCTCAATAACGAGTGGGCCGAATTGAAGCTAGAGTGGTATAGTTATCTTGAAAAATATCTTAGCGATTTTGGAAGCTTAAGGAAATCCTAGTAAGCTATAGAAAGGAGGAGATATGGTTTTACCTTACCTTCGAGAGAGAGAAGTAACGTTAAGAAAACCAGAAGACGTTATGGGTGTTGATATCAACTTCAACAACACAATCTATACTATAGTTGGCAAAAATTGGGAAACTAGTTTCTATAAATGTCATTCCATTTGATGGATTAAAGAGAGCATTAGCCCATAAAATTATCAGCGAGAAGATACAGAAGAAATACTCTAGGAAATGGAGATTTGTTAAGAGAATAAGGGAGAGCATAGTCTTAAACTTCTAACCCGAGATGTGAGGAGCTGTGGTCTCATGGACTCCCCGAATGCCCCTAACCAGATGCAAATCCAAGGAGGGATGAAGGGGAAGCCCGTGCTAATTTCCAAAATATCTCTAGTCGCTAAAAGATAAAACACGGGCAACCACGTTTTACACTATTTTTAAGTAAATTCATCCATATTAGAATGCGATATCTCTTCAGATTGTAATGTTTTGGGGAGCTTACAATGTCCCTTAAAATAATATTGTCCATAAGCCTTTAGGTTATTACTACCATGGTCTTACTTTGGGTAGTTCAATCTTTGCTAAAGGCTTTAGGATTTCTATCGTCTGCCTTATTCTAGTGTCCTTACTAAATGTAGGATCCTTACGCTCTTATATTTCGTAAGTGGCAATCTCAGTAGGATAGTATAGTTATGACATGTAATTACTGTCCATGCTTTGCTTAGTTTAGCGCTAACTTACGATCTTATTAACGAAGTGGATACTGCTGTTAAAGTATCCGACAGGATCTCAATTCTAGAAGTCTCTAACAATGTTTTCACTAATTCATCTAACGGTAATGATTTTTATCATTATTTATCTTTGTCAAGGTAAGGAGCGTAAAAGGAAGATATCATTCTATATTTATACTGATACTGCAATATTTTGTTATCCTATAGTGATAGCGATTAGGTTCACCTTAACGGCAGGATCATATGATCCACTATTGTAGGTTTAGTAATCTCTAGCGTATCAGCTACTATTGCATATGCGATATTCAGTAAAAAGCACGATATAAAGACGTTCAGCATCCTCTCAGCAATTGCGATCCCTGCATTACTCCTCTTAGCATACTAAGTATGCATAGCCTACTTTAGAACCGGCGTAGACTTAGGACTAAATCTTCTCTTCATACTACTCATAGTATATCCATTACTAATCTTAGCTCTATTTAGAATATACCAATTAGAAAAGCATAGTGTGCTCACCCTTGCCAACTGCATCTTAGTTGCTCTCAACAGTACTTGTCTTAGCACTACTCATTAGAGAGCTATATACCACTTATGATCGTCATAAGTGTAGAAAATTACGAGTTAAGCAGTAACACCTTAAGAATGACTATGCTACATATATGTCATATCTATGGGGAAGGAGAAAAGTGTAACTCTGAACTCTTTTCTTCATGCCCTCATTTCTTCCACAATTAAGGCCGTCTACACTTTTAAAGAGGGGAGTAGAGATTAGATTAGTTTTTAAGCTTCTCATCTCGTAATCCTAGTATTAATACTCAAATGTGAAGATACCTAGATTAAATTATGACTGTCAACGATGTTATGAACTTCAAGTTTCTCTGAGAATTTACACTGCAAGATCTACCTAAATATTAATAATGTTGAAAAATATTTTTAGACTACTATATTCAGTAAAATTACTACACAGATCGTTTGGTATGCTTCATAGTTCTTACGTAGATTAATATCACTAGTCCAAAGAGAATAGCACTAGGTATTATTATGAGAAATAGTAGCTCATAGTAGCTCTCAGTTAACCATAGGAACTTAGCTCTCCTGTATATATTATCGACCATACTAGAGGTTGTACTAATATCACCAACTCCTAGTTTATCCAGCACGTTCTCTATGTTTTTTGATAGATCTTCAATCATTCGTTTAGTGATAGATAATTTCACATGAACACTAGTAGTTCCTACTGAATTTATTACTCTATCTAGTTTCCATCCTATTGTTAGGAGGTTTCTTGTAAATGTCTCTCCTTTTGTATGTGGGTATAATACGTATAAATATGTAAGACTATCACCTGATGCACCAGACCAGCTACTACCGTATTCTCGAATAACATGAGCGAATATTTTCTGTCTTGTATACCATGGAGGGACCGGGATATCTGAATAAGATCTTAGCTCACTAGTATCATATAAGCGTGGTAGTAGTGTTAGGCATACTAGGTAGGTATTTGGGATAGTTGGTGATGGCATTCCAAGACCAACCCAACCACCACCCCATCTTGAACCTTGCTGATCATCATGGGGTAATTCAATGATACTCCCCTGATCTGCTATAGCAAGGCATTTTAGACCATTAAACTCTGGGTATGGATACAAATTACGTACTCCTGGCCACTCCATAGTAGTTATATTCCATGCTACATATGTTATATTCACAACTATCATACCTGAACTGTAAACAGTAAATACACCATAGACACGTATTTTGGGATCTCTAACTTTTGCATATGTTTTTACGATTATGCCGTTTGCAAACGGCTCCACTTTAGGTACATCAACCCTTAAGAATCTCGCAGAGTACTCCGGTATGTAATATAAAAGACCATTCATTGAATCTGGCCAGAATGCATATCCGCTGTATAGTAGGAATAGTTCGTCGTTTATTGTTAGGTTTACGATACATCCAGTTCCAAGTATTTTAAATTTTACATTAGCAACATTAACTTCTACAGTAGTACCAACAAC
>JAGGUS010000079.1 GCA_021158375.1 Thermoprotei archaeon | reverse complement strand
GAGCCTTCGATGATAGAGTAGGCGTTGCAGTTATGGTAGACACTATGAGGCGAATTTATGGTTCTAAACTGAATTGTAGCGTATATGCAGTAGCAACAGTGCAGGAAGAAGTAGGATGTAGAGGTGCACAAGTAGCAGCATTTAGAATAAATCCAACTATGGCTATCGCAATAGATGTGACAGCAGCTAATGATGTGGCCGGAGTAAGCGAGCAGGAATATGTAACACGTGTAGGTGCTGGTCCTGCAATAAAGGTAATGGATGGTGCTAGAGGTGCATTTTTAGGCTTAATAGCTCATCCCAAGGTAAGGGAGCTCTTAATAAGAGTAGCTGAGGAGGAGAAGATACCATATCAACTTGAAGTCCTAGTAGGCGGTAGTACTGATGCTGCAACAATACATTTAGTAAGGGAAGGAGTCCCCTCTGGAGTAGTATCTATACCAACAAGATACATCCATTCGTCAACGGAAGTATTATCCTTGGATGATGCAGTAAACGCTGCAAAGTTAATCGCTGCGACGCTAATTAAAGTAAGACCTGAAGATCTGAAATTCTAAACTTACTTTAAACTGTCTCCTTACGAATCTAAAACAATTCTTTTATTTGGATAAATAATCTCATGGTCTAAATTGTAACTTTAATAATTATAATGTAAAAGGCTTAAATTTAATACTATCTTCCTATTTTATACACTGGAGGAGTGGTGGGGTTGCCTCCTCTGGGGCCATTATTCTGGTAATCCTCACTACTCCTCCCCTATATTCACTACTATCCTCCATGCCTTAAATACTTCTGTTAATAAAGTAAGGTAATGTATGGAGAACATAAAGATAGTAGTGATCGGTGCGGGAAGTGCTGTTTTCTCCCTCAACTTAATAAGGGATATATGTCTCACGCCATCTTTAAGGGGCGCTACAATAAGCTTAGTTGATATAAACAGAGAGCGATTGAACGCTATATACGCCCTCTTTCGTAGATATTCTGAGGAACTTAATGTACCTCTTAACATAGAGAAGACTACAAATAGAAGAGAAGTTTTAAAGGATGCTGATTTCGTTATAAACACTGCTCTTGCAGCAGGTCACCATAGGCTTAAGGAAGGTTGGAGTATAGCGGAGAAGTACGGTTATCGATTCGGTGGTAGCTTACATATAATGCATGATGAAGCGTTTTGGATAAACTTCTATCAATTTAGACTCTTTGAAGAAATAATGGAAGACATTCTTGATTTATGCCCTAACGCATGGTATATACAACTTGCTAATCCTGTGTTAGCTGGTATAACTTACTTAGGAAGAAAATATCCAGAGGCAAAGATAGTTGGTCTATGTCATGGCTTTAAAGGAGTATATCACGTGGCTAATGTATTAGGTCTTGATGCTAAGGACATAAGCTTTGAAGCACCAGGAGTTAACCACTTTATATGGTTAACTCACTTCTACTATAGAGGTGAGAATGCATATCCATTACTAGATGAATGGATTGAGAGGCATGCAACGGAATATTGGAAGCAGTGTAACTTTAGTGATGCAATGGGTCCTAAGGCCATAAATCTTTACAAACGATTTGGTCTCTTACCGATCGGCGATACTTGTACTCCAGGAGGAGGATCATGGCCATTTTGGTATCATGTAAGTAAAGATGTTGAAGAAAAGTGGAAAGAAGATCCCAGATCATGGTGGAAGAACTATTTTTCTGGCTTAGAACAACGTGTTAATAAAATATTCGAGGTAGCCTTAAATCTCGACATTAAAGTAACCACGGTCTTTCCACCAAAGAAGTCTGGTGAAATAATAGTACCTTTAATAGAGTCATTGGCATTCGATGTACCTCGAGTACTTCAAGTGAATATCCTTAATACAGGATTGTACGTTCCTGGTATACCGCAAGACTTCGAAGTTGAAGTCCCTGCTTTAGTAAGTAAAAAAGGTATTCAGGGTATAAGGACAACAGGTCTTCCCAAAAGGATACTTTCATATTTACTAAGAGATAGAATCGCTCCTGTTGAAATAGAACTAGAGGCGTATGAGAGTGGGGATAAAGACATGTTGCTTCAACTGATAATGATGGATCCTTGGACTAAAAGCGAAGAACAAGCAAGGAAGCTCCTGGACGATATCCTTTCATTACCATATCATGAGGAGATGAGGAGACATTACAAGTAGACTACTTATCTAAAAACGATGTTTGCCATAAACATCAGTACGATAGAGAGCATAAGTAAATAGACTGCGAGAAGTAATGTAGTGAGCTTAATCTCTCCTTTTTTACTTAACCATATAATAGCTAAGGCAACTGGTATGGCTAAAGGCATATTGAATAGAAGGCGACTCTGGATGGTGTAGTTTGATACTAAGAATATTAATGAAGCAGGGATTACCCAAGGGAGGATATCTATGGGCATTAAGACAACCATTCCAATACATGCAAGGATATATGACATACATTCTGCAGTATATCCCCCGACGAATATATCATTAAGGAACCGTAAGTTGTAACCAAGTCTCTTTATGTTTATCAAGCTTATAGAATTCGATACTACTTTATACCCTATGCTCATGCCAACAGGCTCTATAGTGATTACTGATCTAAGGACGTCTAATACTATAGAAGGAAGTATTACAAAGAGGGAACTCATTATAGCCCGTTCTAAATTAACTCCTCTGGTAACTGCGAAGATTAAGCTCTCTATAGCTATTGCAACAATACACATTTGCCACGTCCACGTATGAGAAAGCATGGCCATTGTCACTAATGCGGAGGCTATTACAATATCCCTAGTATGTCTTTTCCTCAGAGCCTTAATGAAAAATGCATACGCCATATAACTAATGGGTAAGGCAAGCAAGTTCGCTTGGTATCCTGCATATATACCCACTATTACTGTTGGCGATAGGGCAGACATTAATGCCGCTATATAGGCAACATCACCATAGAGTTCCTTAGTCATTAGATAAATTGAAATAGGTATTAAACAAAGGAGGCCTATAGTGATAATCTTCATAGAATCTGCCACACTTAGTGGTAAGATTTTACATAGTCCATAAAAGAGCAATAATGATAATGGTCGTGAACCATCACTTACAGAAAACGCCCATGTTATTATATCTCCAGAATACTTCGCATAAAGTTCATTGATCCACTTAGTATAATAATAAACGTCTACTGAGACTGACCTAAACGATGGGTTGATCGTGGGTAAGTAAGGGTATGTGCCTATTAGTACTACAGTAATTATGGAGAGCAGTAATATGATCTTAGCTATGTCTTTACGTAACTTCACTATAGTACTATCGACAACTATCCGTAAATGAGGTATGAGGATCCATGAGTATAAGAAGAACACTATAAATACGGCACACATTGGGTGAACCACATAGTAGAGTTGCGAAATAAGTCCACAAGGGCCATTGGAAGGAAAACTAGGAAGATAATTAGGGAAGATAGCGTAAAGCACCCAATAGACTATGGACATTGAGCTTAAAAGTATCGAAAAGAGGACAGCGTCTTGAAAGAAGATGGTAGCAAGTCCTGAATGATATATAATGATCATAAATGCAGTTATTGCGAATAAGCACGTAATAAATAAGATCGCCCCTTTAGTAAACCAACTTAATAATGAACTACATACTATTGGAAGCAATACTAAAGGTATTCGCGACTTACTATTAACTGCCAATACTATAGTCTCAATAATCATAG
>JAGGUS010000248.1 GCA_021158375.1 Thermoprotei archaeon | reverse complement strand
TTCTAGTCATGGAGACCCTCCTTTAGTACCTCCCTTTTATGTAGTATTTAAATGCAACTTTCCTCTTCTCTTCACGTCTACACCTAGGGCAATAAAGCGTAAATCCTTTTAGAAGAAGAGGAGAGAGGCACTGAGAGCATAGAGCACGAATGACGCCATACTCCCTACCCTTTATGGATAGGAGATATGGCGGATTGTGATTAAGAACTCTAGCGCGTATTATATCACCATTTCGTATCACATCATAAAGGCTCTTAATGTACATAGTGCTTACCTGTGTTACGTGAAGTTTTCCGGTGAATAATACATTAAGACGTCCGTAGCCCTCTATTTCAAATATCTTACATGTCCCTACGTTATCCTTTACATCTATGACCAGAGCCAGCACATTATCATCTACTGTGGGAAGCCTAGGTCTTTCAATTAGCTTCTTAACACTAACAAGGTGGTTGTTCACATCGTACTCCGGTGCTCCTATATATGCAGAGCGTACATTACCGTTTCCATCATCATAAGCACCATTAACTGGGAGAAATTCTTCAACTATGCATATCTCTTCTCCAGGAACTACTAGATCCTTCTTCATACTCTATCCCTCTAGGCTTATTCTATACATGTCAACATCTATTAGGTAATGACGCTTCCTATGCTTTCTGTATGTTGGCTTAATATCAAATTTTAGCGTAATTACTTCGGTAATCCTACCCCCTACCTCTTTAATTAATTTTTCGAGAAGAATCCTTGTCTTTGGATCGCTCTTATGCAGTGTATAAACAGCTTTCCTAGCGATCTCTAGGCTCTTCATTAAGAATAGTGTGTCCATATGGCGCATAGTCTTCTGAACTCCGAAAGGAGGATTTTGAATTACTACATCTCCACGTATATCAGTATATAGCACATCAGCACATAACCAATTAGTGATCTCATCTACGCCCAAGCGATGAGCGCTATCCTTGGCTACCGATAGGGCTACTGGGTCTATATCTATACCTACGGTACATTTAGCTCCAAGGATGGCCGCGCCAATTGCTAACCTACCAGTACCGCAACCTAGATCTATTATGACTCGATTATATATATCGTGATATTTAAACTCTGCTATCCATAACATTGTAGCGGCTAACGTCCCAGGAATTGTGTATTGCTCTAGCTCTATTTTAGGATTAGGATGTTCGGGTATGCTATCAAGTAACATTTCCAATTGTCTCTTTGTAAGTTTCATTTCATTTTAACTTTAGGGAATAGGCGCTTATGTCCTTTTTCAGCATTACTTTAAGGTCATAAAGGGAGAAGATGGGTTTGTTAAATCTATCAATATCGTCAATAGAAAGTCTCGGGCAACATGTATTCACGAAAGCATCGACATCAGTAAAGTGTCCTAAAGTCTCGGGATTGACATCGTCGACAACTATAAAGAGGAATTGCCGATCCATATCTCTCAGCAGCTCAGATGCTTTTATAGCGAGATGCATATTGAACTGACCGACCTTTTTGCATATTATTATTCCAAAGAGGTCTAGCTTATCGAAATCGAGCAATTGCTTTAGCTTTAAGGCAAGTCTTCGCTTATATTCATCACTTGCCGATATTACGGTATTCCTATATGGGTCATAAGCTAAGACTTCTTTGTCCGTTATCATACGGAGTCCTAGAGCATGAAATATACCGCCAGCCACTACTAAGTGGACATCAACATATTTATCTATAGCTAGAGCAGCAGTATAATCACATCCAAGTATTATGCCCGGAGGGAAACCATGTCGTGTACCTATATAGACATTAATCCCTACTTTTTTCAACTCGTCAGCAAGCACGCTTATCAAATTAACATGTTGTATGCTTCCAGATATACCTACATTGGAATAACCTCGCCTCCTAATCTCATTGATTACTATATCCACTTTAGGGCTTATATTAACGATGGCAGGAAGGTATATTACTGGTATCTCATTAGATGATATGCCTAAAGCCGGATGCCCATAATGGACTATAACGTCTGCATTTATGAGTTTAGCTTCATCGAAGGCTATATCACAGGGTCCATAAGCATCTCCGCCTGAGAAGAATATAGAAATATTAGGCAACATAGATTTTAGCAGTTTTTCAATATGACTTGCATATGGTTTAAGTCCATTAGGTAATTGTATGAGGACTCTTTTAGCTTGCATGAATTTTAATATTTGTGCTAGCTTCTCTATTTCAAAGGAGTATTCAACGAGTGAAGACATCGAGAAGGGATCTGCATTGGTAGATAAAAAGGTTTTACTTACGAGGGAGGGGCTCGTAAAGTTCACGCTTACTACACTTAAAAAATATGGTATTAGGCCACGTAAGAAATTGGGACAACATTTCTTAGTAGATCCTAAGCTTTTAAACGTTATAGTCAATGGATTAGAATTGAGAGGCAATGAAGTCGTAGCGGAGATAGGTTCAGGAATAGGAACGCTAACGTTATTTCTTGCTCAACGATGTAAGAAAGTAATAGCAATAGAAATAGATCGTAAACTAGTTAATGTATTACAAGATGTCCTTAAGGACCATGATAACGTGGAGATAATTCATGCAGATGTGCTTTCACTGAAATTAAATGTTGATAGGATAGCATCAAACGTTCCATTTAACATATCATCTCAGCTACTAGAGCATATACTGAAGAAGTGTAAATTTAAAATAGCAGTCCTTACATTTCAGCTAGAATTTGCCAAGAGATTATATGCTAAACCCGGCACTAGGGACTATAGCAGGATTACCATATTAGCTACATACTATAGCACTATTAGAAAGCTATACACGGCGCCACCATCATCGTTCATTCCAGAGCCAAAGGTATTCACTCAGACCTTAAAGATAATGCCACGAGAGAGACCTCCATTTGAAGTGCGCGACGAGGATTTCTTATTTAATGTCGTGAGGGAACTATTTACGCTACGCAATAAGATGTTAAGGAAGGCATTACGAATAACCTGTAGGAATATGAGAGTAGGATATGAAGTTCTCGATAAGGCCTTAAGGGAGCTAAGCACATTACTAGATATGAGAGTATACGAATTAAGGCCAATAGACTTCGCGTATATAGCTAATGTATTATTCGATCTCATGAAGGAGAGCTCTAGCTAATTGGTATCCCTGTTCTAATACATCGTAATTTAAAACTTTGGAGAAATAGGCTATGTCCAGATTCTTAAAGGCTGCTACTAAGCCAATAGTATAGGCTATACACGAATCGTCGCTCGAAATATCTACTAGCTTAACGTTATAGAGCTCACTTAAGCTACCGACTATAAGCTCCTCCCTAGGATATACATCATAAGGGGGGATTAGATTTTCACGCTCCTTCCTGCGGAATACGAGTATATATCCCTTAGGTCTTACTAATATAGAGAAGCGCAAGGCCTCAAGTTCATCAAAGGATATTAAGATATTAAATGAGAAGGGTATAAGGTAGCCTGAGTCTAAAGTAATGAGATGAGCATATATATCTACAATATACGTTAAATTCACTGAGGGAATATTCCTAAGGAGTTCATATAGCTTACTTATAACCTCCTCGATAACAGAGACTATAGCGATGCGCATAGTTCTCGATAATCCACTATTATGGGCTTAGAAAAAGTTATCTATACTTAGATAGTTAGGATGTGTGTGGGAATTTGAAAGAATGGCATGTAGTATTAAGGACTAAGGATGGAAATGTAGCATTAGATTTCGTGGATACTACTGAGATAGCTCAGCAGATCCTTAGACCTACCATAATAGATGAATTGCTTGAATATGTTAATAATAGGGATAATTACTACGTCTCAACATCAGTAGTAGAGGTCACATCACCTGATGGAGAAGACTATACGGACAAGCAGATATATGTGCTTTTAGCTAAGTCAAAGAGACATGGGGTAGCTATAGGATATCTGTTTGGAGAGTTTGAAATAGGTGATAAAGTTGGACTAATGATTCTTGGACTTTGGCCCAAAGAATTCTCGAATATAGTGAAGAACGATAGGGAAGCCCATCTACGTGCTCTAGCGAGCATACTTATGAGCGCTGAAGAATGGGAAGCAGTGGATTTGGCAATTCCTGCTAGCAACATTCCAAAGAATATATAGTAGGAAAGCTTAAAACTAGGGTATTCATAATATTGTTCTGGTGCGGCCGTAGTCTAGCCTGGAAGGACTCGGCTGTACCGCCTTAAGCGGGCCTGCCACGCCCGTGACCCGGGTTCGAATCCCGGCGGCCGCACCAGAATATTCTTTATAACAAAAGCACACAGAAGAGTATACAGTGTTAATTAAGGGTCTTGCTTAATTAAGATTAAGACGATTGATTTGCGAGAATGCTTATAAGCGTTCACAGCCTAAGAGGAATAGAAAGACATAGTTTAATATAAAAAGCTATAGCTTAATGTTTCTGCCCATTTTTATGCAGTTCTGATAATCAATCAGCATTCAATAGCTTTAATTGGTTGTAGCTTAGAGGGCTTATTAGTAGGTATAACTATGTTACCGTTGTGGATATTGCTGATAAAGATTGAAGAAAAGGAGCTCATTAATCAATGGGGTAAAGAGTATGAAGAATATATGAGTAAGGTACCCATGTTAATACCTATTAAATTCCATAAGAATAGGAGAACTCATAACTAGTTAGAAAATGTTGTGGCCTGCTATCCGTGTAACTATTAAATACTTTGTAATAACGTTAAGTAATATCACGGGTGAATACGGAAATGATCAGGCTTGTATCATTTGATATATGGCGGACGATACTCGATCTATCGAGATTTTATGATATAGTTTCAAATAATATCGCGTTAATCGCTGGAAGAGAACATAATGAGGTTAAGAAAGTTATCGATAAGACATATAAACTAGCCCTTATAGCTAGACTTAAGGGGGAGTTTAAGAGGCCCGTCTATGATTCGGCTAGTTTCTTTGCAAAAGCTCTTGATATAGATGTTGATACTCTATTTAAAGCTGTAGCTAAGTCGATATATGATGAGAGAATAGGCGATCTGATATATCCAGATGTGATCCCTACACTTAAAGAATTAAAGG
>JAGGUS010000169.1 GCA_021158375.1 Thermoprotei archaeon | reverse complement strand
TACCATATTTCTTTCCTATTTCGAGCATTACAAGGTAGTTCTCTAGCTTTATATAGTTAGCAACACTATTGCCACATCCTAAAGCATAACCACCTCCAGGAGCGCATCTCCGAATGATCTCCTTAACGTAATCCTTAAATTGATCTATAGGCATTCGGGTTAGTTTATCCATATCAACACCGCCTAGTATTGCTATTCTATCACCAAATAGCTCTTTGTACTCCGTAACTGGGTATGTTACATCCTCAAATGAGTGCTTTGCATCTATTCCGACGTAATTTATAAGATCATCCATTACGATCTTTAGATTTCCACAACTATGAAGGATGAATGGTTTTCCATGTTTATGAACGTTTTCTACACATCTCTTCTGCCATGGGAATACGTATTCTCTAAGCTTTTCAGGGGATAGCATTGGGCCGCTTCTAAAACCCATATCATCGCCCATAGTCATAGCGCCTACCATTTCACATTCAGCACAGACCTTACAATAGAACGATAAGGTTTCCCCTACTTTTTCGAACATCTTCCTTATCAGTATCGGATCTCTATAGAGCGCTTTAGCAAAGGGAACAGTGCCCATAAGCCACATGACGTTTTCTAAAACACCTCCAGGAGTAAGGGGAATTATCATCATGCCTTTAGGCAACTCCTTCACTGCAACATCATACAAGAAAAGGAAGACTTCTTGAATATCCATTGGATCGGGCCATTGATAATTCTCGAAATCTTCACGCGTTTCTATCATACCTTTATATTCATTTTGCCATGCTCGTTTAGACCTACGTAAGAGCGCAGTATCATCAGCTAACAGTATGTTAGTTCTAGGAAACGGAGTCGGAATAGAGAGGGGGACATAATCGTAGCCTAGCTTATAGTAAAACTTTATCTGAACACCTATGTCATGTCTAATTGCTCTAATAGCTTTTTGATCTCCCTTTAGGGCAACTTTAGCACTATGAATACTCCCAAGATAGGGGCCAGCGATTAAGTGCTCACCAGTAATTGCTTCTACGACTTCAGGGTCAGCGAAGAGATCGTAGAAGGGAACTCTATCCGGAGGTTCCTCTAAGAACAACACTGCGTTTAGTCGTTCGAAATTGGGTCTCATAGTTCTCTGATAATGAATAATACCTAAACTAGATTAAATATAATTTAGCTATGAACATTTCATTACGTAGGGAAAAGCTTAAGATACGGCCAATTCTTAGCATATCCTGAGCCGTGATGATACGGCCGTGAACTCTGATTTATGATGAGCGCGACCCTGTCTGATATTGTAGAGTTTATTAACCATTAACCTATCCTGGTAATAGGTGGAATTCGACGGTGAATAATAATTGTAAAGAACTGAAGCTCATTAATAGAAATAAAAGGTGAGGAGCTGAGAAAGAGCATGGTGCTAAGGTTTAGAGCACCTTTTGAAGAGCATAGAACTTACAATAGTTCCTAAGAGCCCAAAAGCGATGTAAATGGATAGCAAGATTAAGTATAGGAGTACGGGATCAAGATCACTATAACCATGAATTAATGGAAAAGCTGTGGTTAACGATGTTACTGCCAAAATCACGATTACGAGAATACGTTTATGTATGCTATCATTGCCCATAATACCTTCAAGAAGCCCTGCTATGAAGGGACCTGATAGTAATAATGGATAGAAGAAAGCGTTATCCAAATGAAAGGATGATATCAAAGACGACAACATCATCACAAACAAGATTAAGTACCGCAACACCGCTATCTTCATTGTATCACTCCTAAGAATCTACGTTCATGTAATTATAAATATTTTTGTATATGCCCGGAGATAGTAGACCACTTATGAGTCCCCTAATCCCTCTATCATCAACATTACACCCACTATACACATCGGTATTCCAAGAAGGGAGAGTATCCTGTACAGCTTAGTTAGGGTAGCAATTGAAATTAAACGCTCCTCAATTTCATATCGCACCATCACTTTAACCTCAACGCTCTTCTGTTGACGAGGATTGTCCATATTATCTAAGTATATAAAGTACGTTTTATTTCCGAGCCAAAAATATGGTGGTGGATAGCCATTTGAATCGCAAATTAAATTACCTCCTGAATCCATTAGCATCCAATGAATATCTCCATTAACTTCTATCGAATAACTAATAGCACATGTCTCATTAGACGCCTCCCCATGAAATGGAATTCTTTTAACCGCTAAGGGAGGGACTTCTATCTTTTGGTCAATAATAGTCTTTCTTATAATTCTCACTCTCGTAAAGCACGATCCTATATGCCATGTAACTTCGGGGGCCAGTAATCCTGTTATGAAGAGGATGAGCCCCCAAAGGATTATCTTTTTCCTCAAATTCCTTCTCCCTAGGATATCTTTCACTTAAAATGATATAAATATTATGCTTCACATATTTTAGCAAGATTTAAATGCATAGCATATAAGCACTATACATATATGAGGTAAAGATATAGGAAAGTATGTAAATATGGGTTAATTATTATAATGAGTATAAGTATATTTTTACTTATAACAACAAACCTAATATCTACAGTCTATGCCAAATCCAACAAATTTGAGAAGTGGCTCATTCAACATATGTTTAAAGTATGTTATATGGCTTATTATAACTATGATAAGAAGAGCGAAGTACTTTACGTAAGGGTTACATTTAGAGTACTTGAGGGGCCTAAGAGTAATCTTCTCAGTTTAGAGGTTACTGATTACGAGTTTACAGTAAACGTTACTAATTAGACTGGTCATCTGATCTAAAGGGGGATAATGCCAAGGCAGATACGCTATACATCTATGATTATACCAAATCTGCTTGGGTTTCTCAAGATGCTCATATAGTAGAGGGCGGTGATGACTCTACAGTCCTTATTACGGTTATATTATCGTAGGCAATGTACATCTAGAATCATGGATTATCTTAGGACATGATGTAATACACGTAGATAATGATTATTCTTATGGCTACGAGTATGCTGAAGATGCTTTTTCAGAGGAGTTTAATAAGTCGATTCAAGGTGAACGATGGTGGGCATGGCATATAATATATCACACATGGTATGCGTCATCGAGTAAACCAACATCAGAAGGATATGATATAATAACTTCGTATTATGTCATTGTAGAATATCAATGGGATATTCTCAAGGATGCTATAGATATGGGAAATAGTAGATCACCTGACGGTACTAAGATATTTGGTGATGGCAAAGCAACACTAATTTCATTACGCTCAGATTAAGTAACCTTATATATTTTTCAATATTTTTATCCCAGATCGGGACAATTTTAATCATAGAGGGTCGTATATGTTACTTTCAAGAATTATGAGAAGCTGGAAGGTTCTGGACGTATTGATATTAGTTGTTTCGCTTCCATGGGTTTTTTCATATATTACCATAGCTGTAACCAGTCATTATCCGTACAACTTACTGTTTCTCTCGCGACTATTGATATTAGGATTGGTAGCGCTATTCTTAGGAGGCATATTTATGTTAATATTCACTAATGTAGAAGGCCATTTACGTATCTTCTCCTACGTTCATGGGCTATTTGCCTCGGCAACGATATTGACATTTTCATTCATCTTTAGTTCTGCGCCCTTACTAATTAGCGATGTGTTACATTATGAATCCTTAATGAAGACTGCCTTACTCAAGATAGCTTTACCTATATACATCGCATTACCAGCATATTTCATGTTGTACTTATTATACTCCTTATCAGCATACCATACCTTATCTCAAGCCATCTTAGCTGCTAGTAAGGATCCACCAAAGATAGCCATAATGTACTGGAGGATGAGTGCAATAGTCGGCTTAATCCTCTCACTAACAATAATTCCTTCTCTCCTATTTAGCGAGTTTTCATTTAGAGCTAAGCACATAGTGTCGTATGCATACTGTATACTCGTTAGCGTTTTACTACTTGTACTGAGTATCGATGAGCTATGGAAGGGAGAGCTAAGGCATGTTAGGTATCCCATAATTGCACCATTAATATTGCATTCATCTTGGCTATTGGCATACGCACCGAAGAATTTAATTAAGCCGATCACTTATGGTATCAGTGAACTAATATATTCAATTCTCGCAATAGTAGGCTACGTGTTGCCAGGGGTTCGGGTAATGTTCAATAGTTACGAATTTAATGTTTCTCTGTTCATGCTCGGTCTATGGCTTCTACTTGAGTGGTTAGGCTTCTATTATGTCCTATCGTACGAGACATTTGAAGGAAGTCTTAAAGAAGGGATAACCTCGCTCTTTAGAGCCTTGCTAGCTTTAAACGACTTTACGACTTCGATAGAGGCGTCTAGAGATAGCGCCTTCATTTTACTAAGGAACATAGGGCATAGCAAAATAGTGAATATCAATATTTATCTAATGGGCGTTGATTGGAGGCACTTTAAGAAACCAATTGAGTTGGAAGTCAAAACTATTAGCGGAATGAGCATTAAGGAGGTTCTTCCAAACGATGAAGTTGCCCTTTACTGCCGCTTTCATAGAATTACTGCAAGGCACATGCTAGCTCTTAAAGTCGTTTGTCTCTTCGAGCACCAAAATAGAGTTGCTCATGTTCATACTATAAGGGTAGTATGAACTACAGTCAAAGTAGTGATATGAGCGTAATTCTAGAATATTTTCTTTCACTATGAATGGAATTTGAATGCCTTAGCACACTAACACTACTTTAACCTGGCACATAGTATGCCTTGGAATACTATGAATAGTATTACATGCAACATCAGCAATTCATGTGCATCAACTATTGTTCCTGCTTCCTCGAGCTTTTTGAGGCATTCCTCAATATTCCTCCTAATAACTTCACTTCAATTAATTTCTCTACACTTCCTCATTTTCTCAGCTAACTTACGCGGAATACGTATAGTGAATGTGACAGACATGTACGAATACCGACATGCATATGTAATATTGGCCTACAAAAGTTATTTCTATATTGGCTCAAGAATTCATCTCGCAGGGAATCTACTAGCCAAGAGGATGACTATGAGCATACAATATTACTCATTACGGTTCCATTCGGCAACTAAATTGTCTTTGCGAGATACATAGTCATAGAACATGTCAGCACCCAGGTTCTTTTGCAAAAATTCATTACTCTTTCTCATTGTTTCATTAGACCTTTGTAGCTTATATCATGCTAATAGGTCGGATAAAGTAAGTGGGCTTTTTCTTGAAGAATTATGATAACTTAGGTGATTAGTGGTAGTTGTCCGTGCATGGTGTTTTGGATACTTGCACGAGCTTCTCCCTTAGCCATCTCATCTTTATCGGTGGTTCATCGTGAGCTACATCCCCGCGCACCACAAGGTGCGGGTTACGGGATTGTGCCGTCATCGGCTAAGCCTGATGGCATCCGAGATGAGTAGATATAATGCTATATATAGGCTTTGAGTTCCCACAATTCCTAAAATATTTTAAGTACTCAAATAAGCGAATAGTTTATTTAGAGGGCAAGTCATGAAGCTTTCAGCATGAAGCGTATATCTAATATGTCTAGATGCCATAACGATCCTTGACTTAATTATACTTCATTCCTTCTTAGCCTTCTGTCCTAATATCTCCCTGATTGCCTTACTAATAGACCATACTTCAATCATTCCTGACCTCTTTATCTTATCGAAATGCCTATCGTTAGTTATAAGTATAGCATTTGCCTTTAAACATGTTGCAGCATGATATAGATCAGCTAGTTCATCCTTACGAATATATGGCTTGTACTTTTCTAGATGCTCTTTGCTGGGCTCTACTAAGGTTATTTTATTCACTATTAAGATGTACAGGAGCTTTGCCCTTTCCCTTAAATTAGGTAGCTGCTTCGATAACTTATCTAACCATTGTCTATACTCTTGAAGGAGCACAGCATTAGCAATTAGCTCGTATTCAGGATTACTTAGTAATTCGGTGAGTAGTTCAGTTGTCTTTGTAAAGCCAGATTTAAACGCGGCTATGAATACGTTAGTATCGAGAAGAAATTTCCTCGATCTTTTTCTTCGCAATTATATTAGCCTCCCTCTCTACTTCATTTAAAATAGCGTCTAGATCGATACGGCTTTTGGCTATTTCTTCAACTATGCTCTTGACTAATTCCCGTATGTCAATCTTCTTAAGTACGATCATGTCATCCCTTACGTTTACCACTAAAAAGTGGTCTCCTTCCTTAATTTTTAGCTTTCTCCTGACCCTACTAGGAATTACTATTCTCCCCCTTTCATCAATAACAGTTATGCTCAAATGAAGTCACCCACATATCCCACATATCCCAAACTTATAAGCATTACCTTAAAACGAAACGGAAATCAATACAATATTATTCATTTCTCACTCGGGTTCGCCTCTGCATAAAAATTCTATGATGAGTTATGGACTCCTATTAAGACGCATGTTAAATCAGGTAAGTGTAGATATAGGAGTATAGCAATAGAGTTGTGGGGGAATAATGCCATATTAATTTTATGAGGATATGCTAAGAACCTTAGAAGGCTTGTTTATTGTTTAGGCATGGTTTGGTGGGCCCGCCGGGCTTTGAACCCGGGACCTCCGGCTCGTAAGAACACAAGAATATTCAGTTGATATTCGGAATAAACCATGCACTCTTATTAATTCGCATATTTTTATATCAAAAAATATATGATAAAAAGATAATTTTTTCACTTGAATATTCAAGGCATTCTTATCTCCCTATACATTCTGTAGAATGCCTTAAATCCTCTAGGAGCTTTTGGAAATCTCTTAAAGAGTGGTGCGTAGTCCTTTAGGAACTCTTCATGAATTCTCTTCAGACTATAACCTAGGGCCTTCTTCCTACCAATATAGCTTATCATTTCTTCCTTAGCTCTCTTAATATCCTCAGTAGTGAGCTTAGAAAATGAGGACTTACCACTTAACCATAATGCAATATAATGTATTAGTGTTGGCCTATAGTAGAGCTTACCCTCTCTCCTAAGCCTCTCTAAAGCACTTTTAGTTCTCCTCTTTATATCTTCAACATACATTTCCGCAAACCATAGAAAATCCATTATTATCTTTTTCTTAAACATAGGATCTAAGTCATAATTCAGAAAATCCATCCCTGCAAAGTAGAAGTTGAAACCTTCCTCAGCTAACCTCTTAAGCTCCTCTAGGCCTTCTTCAACACTCCTCGCTAATCTCGATAAGTCGTAAAATATAATGGTCTTTATCTCATTATCAATACAGAACTTCAACATGGCCCTATATCCTTCTCTCATTCTAGGCGGAATAGTCCCACTTACGTCTTCATCAGTAAACCATGCTACTACCTCTAGGCCTCTACGCTTAGCAAAATCAAGAATAGCCATTCTCTGATTCTCTATGTTTTCATCTTTTTGACTAACCCTTAGGTAACCTACCGCTTTCATCATTCTTCCTAAAAGCCCCTTTCATATATAAATTTTCCTGAAAGTTTCCTTTAAGGAATGTTGGTATGAATGTTATTTGCTCCATTCCTAAAAGGGCCCTGTATTCGAATACTGAATACAAAGCGACTATCCCGTTTAGAATGCGATTACCTACTTTCAGAACGCTATGAGTAGTTAAAGAGCTTCTAGGCTAAAGCTAATGTGAAATGCGTTTCATTCTAAAACTTAAACCTCTCGTTTTAACTCGCTCAGATAGGCTAAGTTTCCTTTCCTAAGCATTATGCCTAAGACATCTCCGCTTTTTCTCACTAGCTTTATTTCCTCACC
>JAGGUS010000015.1 GCA_021158375.1 Thermoprotei archaeon | reverse complement strand
TCCATACTCAAGTGCATGGGAATATATCTCGCGTATTGAAAAACGTCTTAATATAAAGGTAGTTGAAGCTAGACGTGGAGGTCCAGCTGGTGGTGGTGCTACACTAACTTATGAAGGCCGTAGACTACTAGAGAAGTTCCTCACTGAATATCAGAGGTTTTTCGGTAAAACTTTGAGCATAAGAAAGTCCGCAAAAGGAATGAGGAGAGGAATTATAGTTTATGCTGGTAGTCATGATATCGCCTTAGAACATATATTCGGCATACTGCGTGAGAGGGGCTTTCATGTAGAAGTACATTGGATAGGTTCGCTTAAAGGATTAGCCTCGCTTCTCCTTGAGGAAGCTACGATATGTGGCATACACCTATACGATGAAGACACATCGTCGTATAACATACCGTTTGTGAAGAAATTCCTTTCAGGGAAAGCAGTACTTATAAGAGGTTATGAGCGACTTCAAGGTTTCGTCCTTAGAACTGGCATGTCTTTACGAGAGATTCTAGTTGGTCTGTTCAATGGTAAACTTAAGTTAGTTAATAGATTATACGGCTCTGGAACGCGTCTACTATTAGACCATATCTTAAGCAAAAAAGCCATAGAATTTGGTATAGATCCACGTGAAATACCAAAGAGGATAAATGGATATTCAAATGAAGTACGAACTCATATAGATGTTGCAAGATGCATAGCCCAAGGTGAAGCTGACGTTGGCGTCGCTATCAAATGGGTAGCTGAAATGTATGGACTTCACTTCGTACCATTAAGATGGGAACGTTTCGACTTCGTAGTGCCTAAGAATGTACCTAAGGCCTACCTAAATGGATTCATAACCTCGTTAAAAAGTAGGAAATTTCTCTCCATCATGAGATCTATGTCCGGTTATAGGTACAATTCGACATGTATAGGAACAATAGTAAACGTTTAGCGTTATCAATTTTTGATAACGCTTATATATTCCTATGATACTCTCTACTTAGGGGTGCATATCACGTACCCTTACCTAAAGAGAATTATGCCATACGTCATCATTATTCTAATTGCGGTTAGTTCCACTTACGTCTATTATACTCACCATAGTAAAGTCTTAGCTTTAAAGATATTCTGTGCTGGCTCTTTAAAAATACCTCTAGATAATCTTTCAACTATCTTCACAGCTAATTATCATTATGAGGTATATATCGAACCCAGTGGTAGTATAGAGGCTATACGCAAGGTGATAGATCTAAATAAGGCTTGCGATATAATTGCTGTAGCTGATTATCGATTGATTCCTATGTATCTTGTACCTAAGTATACTACATGGTTTATCGCATTTGCTACAAATCAGATAGTCTTAGTCTATACGAATAAATCAAAATATGCTGATAAGCTTGCGAAGAATCCTGATAGATGGTTCCAAATACTTTCTAAGCCCTATGTAAGATACGGCTTTTCTGATCCAAATAAAGATCCCTGTGGATATCGCGCTATCGGAGTCATAGCTCTAGCAAGCATACTATATAACGATAGCTCGATACTAAACAACCTTCTCCTATCTAAGATTGATGGAATACGTTGCTCTATCTTTAAGAATGAGACTGTACACGTATACGTATCACCAAATATATCACCACATGGAAACTTAATCATAAGGCCTAAGAGTGTCGACTTGATATCCCTTCTTGAAAGCGGTGCAATAGACTACGCATTTGAATATCGCAGTATTGCTATTCAGCATAAACTCAATTTCATAAACCTTCCCAAGGAGATAAATTTAGGTGATCCGTCCTTAGACAACTTCTATTCAAAGGTAGTAGTACATATACTTAGTGGAACGGACAAGGAAAAGGCCATTCCTATGAAATCGATAGTCTATGGAGTAGCCGTCCTTAATGAATCTAAAAACAAGCAGTTAGCGTTAGAGTTCGTTAAATTACTGCTTAGTGATAAAGGCAAAAAGGTCTTTGAGGAATACGGGCAACCTCCTCTTAAGGAAGCTATAGGCTATGGAAATGTACCTAAGGAGTTAGAGGAATATGTTAAGAAGAGCTGAATCTCTAATGTTGCTTTTCGTATCTATAACCACTTTAGGCATATGCTTCATAGTACTGCCTATCATAGCCTTATTCCTGTTACTAGATCCCAATATATTGGCTAAGATCTATCTAAAAGATCCTATATTTTATGTTCAGACGCGAAAGGTGTTCTTAATAACATTGGAAGCATCCTCTATTTCAACTATGCTCTTGATAACGTTAGGCATTCCTATAGCATATCTACTAGCTAGATCTAACTTCGTTGGTAAGTCGATTGTAGAGGGGATTATTGACATCCCCCTTATGTTACCACATACCGTTGCAGGTATTATGATTTTATGTGCTTATAGTGGTCGTGGTCTCTTAGGTGATCTATTAAAAGCCCTTAATATTACAATTGAAGACAACTTCTGGGGAATAGTAATAACTATGATGTTCGTCTCCTTCCCTTTAATGGTGGATACTATTAAGATAGGTTTCGAATCCGTAAATCCTACGCTTGAATTAGTAGCAAGGAGTCTTGGGGCCTCAGCATTTAAGGCATTTACTACAATATCCTTACCCTTAGCCAGTCAAAGTATATTAGCTGGTGCCATCCTCGCTTGGGCCCGAGCATTAAGTGAAATTGGTGCCATACTCGTGGTTGCGTACTTCCCTAAAACAATAAATGTCTTAACTCTTGAATGGCTTAATACATATGGGTTAAAATATGCTATAGCTCTTTCCATACCTTTAGTACTGCTAGCCCTCTTGCTCTTTATAGTATTCAGATTAATGGTGAGTAGGAAATGATACTCATAAAGGACTTAGTCGTAAAATTAGGCGATTTCAGTTTAATAATAGATTATTTAGAGATAAATGATGGTGAATACTTCGTAGTTCTTGGTCCCAGCGGGGTAGGTAAGACCGTATTTTTGTATACGTTGATGGGGTTCTTGAAGCCTCTAAAAGGTAAGATAGAAGTTAACGGCATCGACATAACTTATTGGCCTCCTGAAAAGCGTAATTTCGCTCTAATTCCTCAGGATTTTTCGCTCTTTCCCCATATGAATGTATTCGGTAATATAGCCTACGGCCTCAAAATAAAGGGTCTATCTAAGGATTACATAGACCGAGTAGTCCACGAGATAGCCTCTATTCTGGAAATAGAGCACATCCTTAACCGAAACGTTGATAGCCTTTCGGGAGGTGAGAAGCAACGGGTGGCCTTGGCAAGAGCTCTAGTAGTAAGGCCTCATGTCCTACTTTTAGACGAACCCTTTGCCAATTTAGATCCCCGGCTTAGAGCTAAATCTAGGCGTTTTATAAAGAGAATTCACGAAAGGTTACGCTTTACAGCGATACATGTCACTCATAGTATCATTGATGCTATATTGATGGCTGATCGTGTAGGTTATATGAAAGAAGGTAAGTTTGTCATCATCTCACATCCAAAGGACTTCATAAAGACAGAATATGCGAGACCATATCTCGATGAGATATTGCCTTTAAGTGAGTACTTAAGAGGCGCTGATTATAGTAATTAATATCTCAACTACCGTAAAACCTAAGTATTGTCTTTCCTTTTTATGTCTTAGCTACGCTCTATGGATAACTTCGATTTGACTTATCGTGATTTCAACAATACTTCACTATGATTGGTGATGCTCATGAAGAAAATAAGACCATGGAAAGCCGGCGATGGCCCTATCTCAATATATATCAATAGGCGTATATCCTGGAGAATTACACAAGCCATAATAAGGCATAATCTCCCTTTAAGACCAAATCACATGAGCGTAATAAGTGCCTTAGTTGGCTTTCTTGCCGCACTAGCATACATACTTCATCTACCAGTTATAGGAGGAATACTTGCTCAACTCTCTTCGATTTTAGATGGTGTTGATGGTGAGCTCGCTAGAGCGCTTAACATGATGACTAAGAGTGGAGGATTCCTAGATACTGTTCTAGACCGCTTTGTAGACTTCTCTATCATAATTAGTTTGACATATCTAACGGCTCTATCACATCCAAATACAGCTCTCATTTATTTACTTGGTCTTCTAGCATTGGGTGGTACTTTCCTCTGTACTTTTGTACATGTCGCCTTCAGAGCATATTGTGGTTTACCGCCAACATTAACTAAGATTCCACACATAGCTTCTAGGGATATTCGTCTCTTTGTGATATTCCTCGGTAGTGTCCTCGACTTTCTCTATCAGACATTAATAGTGTTAATTATACTTACGTATACTCATGCTATTCTCCGTTTCATAGATCTCTTCCGTAACTATCGTGAAGTTGAGCTAAATACAAAATAAGCTATATCTTGATTATGATTCTTAGAGTCTTTAAATAGTTCTAACGAAAGGATTTTAAGAATCTAAAGCACTATTATGTTAGGTGCTTCTTTATGCTTATTAGAGAAGCAATAATTCTAGCAGCTGGGCTAGGTACTAGGATGAAAAGCCACATCACGGGAATACCTAAGCCATTAATAAGGGTTTCAGAAGTCCCCCTCATTCTATATACTATCGCTTCTCTTCTAAATGCTGGTGTTGAGCATTTTCATATAGTAGTCAATCCTAAAAGCTACGAGCCCATATCTGAAGCACTAGGTGAAATAGACATAAATGCTGATTTTGTAATAAACAATAAACCTGAGCGAGGTAATGGTTATAGCCTTCTCTTAGGTATGAAAAATGTCAAAGACAGATTCTTCCTCTCGATGTCAGATCATATATATGATCCAAAGATACCTATAGCTCTCCTAAGCGCTAGCGTGGATTATGACTTCGACATCCTAATAGGCGCTGACTCTAATCCTCGTTATGTCAATATGGATGAGGCAACTAAGATATTCACTAAAGAAGGGCATGTAAAACAAATAGGCAAGAACCTAACTCAGTACACTCACATAGACATAGGACTTTTTATAATGAAGAGGGATCTATACGATGTTTATTCTAGCTATGCAACTCATAATCATGAAGTAGAGCTATCTAGCCTAATACAATACTCAGTAGAACAGGGAAAGAAGGTGTTAATAGCGGATATACGCGGTCTTCCATGGATTGATATAGACACTATGGAAGACTTACATAAGGCAAGAACTATGGCTAAGACACTAATTGAACGCGCAACTACCATAGTGCGGAAATATATCGGTATCTCTCAAATACACTAAAATTATGTAGGCGACCGTACTGGTATAGTGGTCAAACTTATAATCAAGTATAGGTAGTCGTTGATAATATATCATTTCCAGATGATAATGAACTCTAAGTGATACATAACAAAACGTAGATAATGCTATAGAGAAGCAGACTGCTGGTATATAAATCCCTGCGAAAAGTTCATATACCCCCTCTGAAAATAGAAGTATCAGCTCGTCTTACCTGCCCAATCCTCTTAGTATACTCTTCTACATAAGATTTCAGTCAAATTAACATTCACCCATCGGAGGTGAGATGATGGTTAGGGTCCTAATATTAGGTCTAGGTATGGTAGGCACGACATTCAGTGTAGGCCTAGAGCGGATAAAGAAAGGCGAGATAAAACCATATGGAGTACCGCTAGCTAATGTAGATCTAGGTATAACCATAAACGATATAGAGATCGTAGGTGCAATTGATATAGATGAACGAAAGGTGAACTCATCGATATATGATGTGGCTAAGCGCATATACAATATGGACAATGTACCCGTCACTCTAAAAGACATAAAAGTCTACCCAGGCCTAGGTGGAGAGTTCGTAAAGGATTTATTCCCGATATATCAAGCAGACGGAGATCACAAAGATACAATGGATCTAGTATACAAAGTATTTGAAGAATTAAAGCCGGATGTCATAGTGGATGTAACTACTACACAAGAAGGTAAAATATACAACACGTGGGAAGAATATGAAAAGGACGTATTAGCTGGCAAAGCCGCTCCATCCCAAGTATACGCTTATCTTGCACTGAGATATGCTGAGGAAACTAGACCGGTAGCATACGTCAACTTAATACCAACGCCAGTAGCCAATAATCCCGTAATAGTCTCCGCTGCCGAAAGGGTAAACGCTTTAGTACTAGGCGATGATGGCGCTACTGGCGCAACTCCGCTTACTGCAGACATACTAGAGCATCTAAGAGAGAGAAATAGAAAGGTCTACTCAATAGCGCAATTTAACATAGGTGGAAATACGGACTTCCTAGCCCTAACAGACGAAAGCCGAAACAAGGCTAAAAAGGAGACGAAGAGTAGCGTTGTAAAGGATATACTAGGATATGAAGCGCCGAACTACATAAGACCAACTGGTTATCTAGAGCCATTAGGCGACAAGAAATTCGTAGCAATGCACATAATGTACGAATCATTCAATGGAGTCATAGATGAAATAATAGTTAATATGAGGATTAATGATAGTCCTGCACTAGCTGGTTACATAGTAGACCTCGCCAGGCTAGCAAAGCTAGCGCTTGATGCAGGAATCGCAGGCACTATATATGAAATTAATGCTTTCTTCATGAAGCGACCAGCACCACTAGGGTCAAAGAACATAGCCCGAATTTTAGCATATCAGAGACTCATTGAATTCATTAATAGCATACGGAATAAAGAGATGGCCACCGAGGAAGAGAAAATACCTGTACAATAAAATAAAGTGCTAAACCACAAACTATTATGGTTTTTAAGTCCATAATTAGTTTTACTTATATGTCCTTTTTCTATATGACAAAATTTATTAGGTAAAGCATCTGATTTACTTTTATGATGTCTAGACCAAGAAGAGCCGTAATACTTGCTGAAGGATCTCTTGGATCGCTTACTGGAAAGACTACGAATATTCTGATAATGTACAACAACCGTAAATTTAATGTGGTAGCAGTTATAGACTCTAACAATGCGCATAAGGATGCAGGTGAAGTAATCGGTATAGGCAAAGTTGGAATCCCTGTAGTTAAAGACCTCAATGAGGCCATGTCGTACTCTCCTGAAGTCTTAATAATTGGTATTGCAACAGTAGGTGGCACATTGCCTAAAGAATATCGAAAAGTAATCGCAGATGCGATAACAAAAGGTCTTGATATATGGAGTGGCCTACATTACTTTCTAGGCGATGACCCTGAATTCAGCGAATTAGCTAGAAAATGCGGTGTAAGGATACATGATATTAGGAAACCACCTAGAGATAGGCTAAGAATATGGAACGGTGATGTGCTCAAGACTAACTGCGCTAGAATTCTCGTAGCTGGTACAGACTGTGTAGTTGGGAAAAACGTAACCGTTCTTGAATTGGAGAAAGGTCTTAAACATAGAGGTTATAACCCCGGTATAGTAGCTACAGGCCAGACTTTAATCTTAGCTTGGGCTCATGCAGGAGCTGTAATTGACGCTATACCCTCTGATTTCTGTCCTGGCGTTGTAGAGCAACTTATATTGAATTTAGATGATAATGGATTTGATCCTGTAATAGTAGAAGGGCAAGCCTCTGTTCTACACCCTGCATATGGTCAAGTAGCTCTCTCTATCCTTTACGGATCCATGCCCAATCTGATTGTACTAGCTCATGATCCTTGGCGTAGAGTTAGGGATGAAATGAACGTCCCAATGGAACCTCTTAAGAGGGAGATAAAGGCGCTTGAGTTCCTATGTCCTACAGCTAAGGTAGTAGCTATCTCCATAATGGGCTATAGGCGAAGCAATACTGAAGTGCTTGAAATGTGTGAAGCCTTGGAAAACGAATTGAACTTACCTGTTGCTGACCCACGTAGAGATAGGGGTAGATTAGTCGATGCTATTAATAAATATCTACGATGATCTTAGTAGTTAATACTCAATTTTATACCATTAATCAATAAAAAAATACATTTTAGATAATGATCGAGTAACGAAACATTTATATCCCTATCTAGGTACTATTTTACTCGTGGTTATATGTTTTCGTGCCGGAGACGCGCTATATCTCTCCCTCTAGTGGCGATACTTATTGCTACTGGTATCCTTACCTATCATACTTACAATCGTGAAGTTATAGATAAGAAGACCTGGTTAGCCGAATTAGAAACAAAGGGCTATAGCTACTCTACATTAACCATAACAATAGATAAAGTACTGCTAGAAGGCAAACCGTTTTATGAGACGTCTAAACTCATCATGATAGTTCATAACTTCACTAAATGCCCATCTGTGCTTCTGTATCATGGCAAATTTAAATCTAAACTTACCTTCAAGATCTTCGTTAAGCTAGTTAAACTACGCCCTATTGAAGGAGGAGTAGTCCCTATTGTAACTCCTGCTCATAATTATGCCATTACCATAATATATTGGAATGGTAAGGAACTTTACGATGCTGTAGCAGTAGTAGAAGTAGTTCCCAACGAACCTGTACTTGTAAAGACAGTCTCCTTCAACCTAACGAAAACCCCTAAGGTAGCTACAGAGAGTACTCCTTCTTTTGGCCACCTTTTTCTCCTTCAGGGAGAGGAGCAGTCTTCGTGAATACTGGGATTATAAATACGGGTTCACTAAAGTAGCTGAGGTCTACTCTATTCAAGG
>JAGGUS010000303.1 GCA_021158375.1 Thermoprotei archaeon | reverse complement strand
GTAGATTCGTTAAAGAATGGAGGGCAAGTTCTGGTATTTGTTAGTACAAGACATAGTGCAGTAGCTACAGCGAGAAGGCTTAAATCTCATGTAGTTAAACTCCTTACATCACAGGAGAAGCGAAGTCTACGAGAGATAGCAGGGAATATTAGGAGAGAAGGGGAAAGAACCAAGCTCACAGAAGATCTAGCAGAGTGTGTAGCCTCGGGAGTTGCATTTCATCATGCTGGCCTTTCTTATATTCATAGGAAGATAATTGAAGATGAGTTTAGAGCAAATAGAATAAAGGTGATAGTAGCAACTCCTACATTAGCTGCAGGAGTCAATTTACCAGCGCGTAGAGTAATTATAAAGGATTATACGAGGTATATGCCGGGATTTGGTCGGGTAGAGATACCAGTTCTTGAATATAAGCAGATGGCAGGTAGGGCGGGGAGACCTAAGTATGACGAAGTAGGTGAGGCGATATTAATAGCTAATAGCGAAGATGAGATAGACTACCTTATGTTTAGGTATATAAACGCCGAGCCCGAGCTGATATGGTCTAAACTAGGTTCAGAGCCAGCTATAAGGAGCCATATACTAGCGATGATAGCTACAAATATGGCCAATAGAGAAGCAGAGTTAATGGATTTCATTAAAGATACATTCTTTGCCTTGCAGAATGGAACTCAAATGATGATAGCCCATGTAAAGGGGGCGTTAGAATTCCTAGCTAAGAACGAGCTAATAGTTCAAAAGAATGGAAGACTAATAGCTACTAAGTTCGGCAAGAGGATAAGCGAGCTCTACATAGACCCATTATCTGCAGTAAGAATAAAGGAGGGACTACTTAGTGCTAGATCCACTAAGATCACTACTTTAAGTTATCTACATCTGATATGTCATACGCCGGACATGCCGAAATTGTATATAAGACGGGGCGATTTAAAATGGCTCTTACCATATATAGAGGCACATTATGACGAATTCCTAGTGCCACCTCCACTAGAAGAGGATAGTGTGGAGTACGAGGCCTTTCTAATGGAGGTTAAGACTAGCCTACTACTACAGGATTGGATTGAGGAAGTTGACGAAGATACCATAACTAGACAATACGATGTTGGTCCTGGAGACATATATTCATTAGCACAGACTGCAGAGTGGCTTTTATACTCAGCAGGAGAGATCGCAAGACTTCTTTCTTTAAGAGATATAGCCGAAGAGTTAGACGTACTTAGGATTAGAGTAAAACATGGAGTAAAGAGGGAGTTAGTAGAGTTAGTGAAAATTAAGGGCATAGGTAGAGTGAAAGCTAGGATTCTATATCAGCTAGGATATAGAACATTAGAAGATCTAAAGGAGGCTAGCTTAGAAGAACTCATCAGAATACCATCCATAGGGCCCAGGACGGCTATAAGCATCAAGCAACAACTAGGAGCTGAGCTAAAAGAGAAAGATCTCGCAGCTATTAAGGATTTGAACAAAAAGACCCTCTTAGATTGGATAGCTTAGGGAGTTATAGTGATTACCTTATATAGTTTTTAAACATATTCTTCATCAGTAAGGTGTAAGGGGGGTTATTAGCTTGGAGAGACTATTTCACATAGCTACTGATGAAGAGATAAAGAGAGGGGAGACAACAGATGTTTATTTCGTAAGGACTAAAGAGATACTCAAGGCTAAAGGCTATGATAAGGTTAATGTAATAGCCGAAATAACAGTCAGTTCCCTACCTGAAAAGTGGCCATGGGCTGTATTTACAGGACTAGATGAAGCGTTAAGATTATTAGAAGGATTGCCAATAGACGTTTATTCGGTCCCTGAAGGAACTATAGTAAGGGCTAAGGACTACTATGGAGTGAAGATACCTCTCGTTATAATCGAAGGCCCTTACTATGAATTTTGTATATACGAGACACCGCTCTTAGGGTTTCTATGTCAAGCTAGTGGAGTAGCCACAAGAGCCGCTAGAATACGTAAAATTGTAGGTAAGGACAAATTACTTCTCGCATTTGGTATAAGGAGAATGCATCCTGCACTGGCACCTATGCTTGATAGAGCTGCGTACATAGGCGGATTTGATGGAGTCTCAAGCTTAATAGGGGCCAAAACAATCGGGAAAAAGCCAATGGGAACGATGCCTCATGCACTCATAATAGTGATGAGAGATCAGGTAAAGGCATGGAAAGCCTTCGATGAAGTAATGCCTCCTGAAGTTCCTAGAATAATGCTAGTCGATACATTTTATGATGAGAAAATAGAGGCAGTAATGGCCGCAGAGGCGTTAAAGGATAGAATATATGGAGTTCGCTTAGATACGCCTAGTTCAAGAAAGGGCAATTTCGCAGATATAATAAGGGAAGTGCGCTGGGAATTGGACATAAGAGGGCATAAGAATGTTAAGATAATAGTATCTGGCGGAGTAAATGAACATAATGTAAAGGAGTTAGCAGATGCAGGGGCAGATGGTTTTGGAATAGGGACCTATGTATCTAATGCACCTGTAGTCGACTTAGCAATGGATATAGTAGCTGTAGAGGGGAAGCCCGTGGCTAAAAGAGGGAAGTTTAGCGGTAGAAAGGTTGTATGGAGATGCCCAAACGACTTAGAGTATGTAGTAACTCCTTGGAATGCTGAACCTCCTAAATGTCCCAAGTGCGGTAGTAAAATGGAGAACATATTAGTGAAGTATATAGAGAGAGGCAAGATAATTAGAAAGTTACCTTCAGTTGACAAGATTAGGAGGTATGTACTAGAGCAACTTAGTAAAGTAAGTGAACTATGATAACTCATGGAGTTTACGCTTCACAGTACTTAGAAGTTTTAAGGCTTCGTCTACATCATTGAGTGTTTCAAAGAATAATAGTTTACGCCCTCTAGTAATGCTTGATTTAGCGAAATCAGAATAGAGCATATCCAATTTCTCCTTGACTCTTCTCATAATTTGTATTACATCGTCAAGTAATGAAGAGAGCTCATCATCCATATACTAGCCTCCCTTAATATTAATTCTGTTAGGGAATAATTAGGATAGCGTATAATGTTCACTTCATTAAGAACTGATGGAGAATCTATGCCTTGTTATTATGTGTATTAAGACATCAGTATACCGCCTACTCTTGTAATTACACTTACGGCATACATACCTTCGGACTATATGCCATGAGCCTTGTTGATAAGGTTCTCTCGACAACTTTATCCATGCCCGTTCAAATTCCTCCTTATGCTTTAATTCCATATGATTCTTAAATGCAGATACATCTTGCTCTACTACATAACGTCCAATAGCAGGCCTTTTGACTATACTCAGTTCGATTTTCTCTTTACAATATGGGCAAGTAATAGTCCCCACTATGAACTTCTTCTTAGTAAACCTTGTAGTAAATATGGTTAGATTATCCTTCTTTAGCATCACTATAAGGCCCAATTTCTGAAGCTCATCAATGTATTTATCGAGGTTTTGCATTGTTATGTAGGAGTACATATATTTTCACCTCCAGAGCTTACTAAAATACGTCTTTAATCAGTATATTTTAATTCTACGCGTTGCTGAGGACTAATCGATGCGCAAAAATGTTACTATGCCTAAATCATCCTTCATTATTATATTCTTCGAAAGAGCAGTTATTGTAAATACCGTATCGTTATTACGTAATATTATGCCGCCTATGACTTCAAGTGATCTAACTCGGATCATACTGGGCGTTAAGCTACTGTAATGATAGTATCGAATTTTTACGACCGGATAGATACTTGACCTATCGACATTTAGTACGTCTAAATGAACGATATAAGTTCCATTAAGAGAGGAAAATGAGTATGTTATTCTATATAACTTAATGTATGTCACGTTATAGGATCTGCCAATGACTAGACTGCATGCTATAGAGATTTTATCCACCTTTCCTTTAAATACACCAGTATGATTAAGAACGTAAAGCGCATTGCGCACGTACTGTAGGAAAGCTTGATTAAGAGCAACATTGTTCATTACGTACTTCGTTGACCCATAGGCTAAAGCCTCAATTGCTATGCTCTCAAGTTGATATAACATCACTATACTATCCTCCTCGACTACGTCTACATATAAGGGCTCAAAAGCACTAAGGAGAGATAGGGAGAGTATAATTATGATGATGCAAACTATAAGGTATATTTGGCTCCTTGAGTTCACGGTCACACCCTTAAGACTATAATTCTAGGGTCGAAACTGCCGTTAACTCCAGTTATTACGTAAACTATAGAATGGCTATACGGTCTGTTTATAGAACCGCTTTGAAAGATGAGAGCACCATTAATAGCGTATATCTCAAGCGAGAATGGTTTATCTAATAGTAACAGCAACATTCTATTAAGCTCATCATATTTCCTAGAATATATCAGCTTCTTTAGCAGACCAACAGAATCAAGCCATGCGAGAACTCTTCCAATGCCTATACCATAAGGTATCGATAACATAATGTATGGAGTGTAATTAATGATATAAGCATCTGTTGAGATCACTAGTAGTGCTATGAGTAAGGCTTCTAAGGTGCGCAAGATTCCCACCTCATAGACGTATCCTAATGAGCGTTCCATTATCCAATATTATGAACATGGTAATGGAATTAGATACTAAGGAAGGTTTATTAACTATAATAACGCGAAGATCCCCACCTATGCAATTAAAAGCCACTACTTCACAGTTAGTAAAATTACTAGCCATATAATCATTAATAAGGGCTTTTTCAAGTTGAAGCTTAACATCAGCACTCTGGATTTCTGAAAGATATCGAGAATTTATTCTTGTAAGCGAAGAAGTTAAGAGATATATAGAGATTAGCATCACTAATACTATTGCCATTACATCGTAATTCATACTAAATCCCCCCTAATGGCACAAATGTACTAAGTATTAGATATGTTAAAAGCGCAATTAGCGAATATGCAGGGAAGTACTTAAAGAAGGCCCATGGCGAGAAATCTTCAGTTAGGGCATCAACTAACGATAGGGAACTAGAAGATATTAAGATACATAGTAGACAGCACTTCTCTAATTGCTCTATGGAAGACGACGAAAAATTACGGATTATTATAGCAGATGCTTCAACGCCAGAAAAACCTCCTTGAATAGCTGAGCTCATAGCTTTTAATGTAGTTGTTGAAAGGTATAGAATGCAGGAGTATATTATTAGTGAGATTAGAAGAGTTGGTCTCAATGCTTTAAGCCTCTCCTTTATATCCTTGGTAAGCTTTAATACTTTATCTAAGTGCATTATGAACCTTTCTAAAGGCGAACTTTCATAGGAGGAGAGAAGTAAGAGACGAGTAGCTTCAAGTAAATTTCGGAGGAATGTGGAACTTACGATATCCATGCTACGAAGAAGGGCTTCGTTAAGTGATAGATCAGCGAATAGTTTGAATTTGAGCAATGACTTAGATCTTGCTAGGAAATTATGCGATGTCCTTACTAGAGCTACGGCT
>JAGGUS010000297.1 GCA_021158375.1 Thermoprotei archaeon | reverse complement strand
CGGTAATAGTCGAAAAGGGCATTCTCAAGAGCTATATAAGCGATTCCTATTACGGCAATTTAATAGGAGGGGGAAGTACAGGGAATGCTTTGAGGACAAGAAGCTATAGGGCCCTACCTACAATACATCCCACTAATATCATATTGAAAATGCCAAGCGCAGACCTAGACGATATCATAAATGATATAAAGCAAGGACTTCTAGTAGAGCATATAGAAGGTGCACATAGCAGTAATCCTGAGAGCGGAGAATTTAGTATAGTGGCAGCTCCTGCATGGGCCATATACAATGGAAAGATAAGAGCAGTAAGGGGAGCTATGCTTTCCGGGAATTTCTATGAGCTTATGAATAAAATAGAGCTTATGAGCAAGAATATAAAACAGGTAAATCACTTAATAGCGGGTTATATTATGTTCAATGATGTACATGTAATAGCATAAATATATATCTTTTTTCAACCCAATTTTAGAACCTTTCTTTATAGACATAAGCTCATGCAATAGCATGTTCTACTTAGATAAACGGTTTCGCAAGCGTAAACTTTTAATAGCAAATTTGTAGTAATAAGGTTTGGTGATTTGAATGGAGGAGACTAAAATAAGTACAACATACAGAGCTCAGGTAAAGAATAGACAGCTTATAGTCCCAGTTTGGATCAGGGAAGTATGCGGATGGAAACCTAATGAGATACTGTACTTTAGGCTTAAGGACAATTCTATTGAGGTTAAGAGAGTAGATGGGTATACTACGAAGATGATAAAGAGCAGAATACACATACCAGTAGATCTAGCTAGAGCCCTAAATCTAAGGAACGGAACAATAGTAGAGCTAGAACCAAAGGAGGACGGAAGGCTTATAATAAGACCAATAAAGGAGCAACCGAGCTAAATGTAATAGAGAGCTAAAATACGGAGCCCTACTCCCCTTTTATTACACAAATTATCCTCACTAAAGTTCACACTATAGAGCTTAATCTATCTCTTTGTTGTTAAGATTTAATAATAGTTCAAGAGGTTATGTTAAGGTAGAGTATATACTGCGAGTGATACCGATGAGTTATGATAAGGATAAGATAGTAGTGACAAAAGAGGAGTATGATGTGCTTAAGATAGTAGCTAAAATGGAGACCTGTGATATAGAGGAAGTTGCTAAGAAGCTCAATGTAGATAGGAATGCATTGATGAGAAAGATCGCTGAAATGGAGAGGAAGGGATTATTAAGGACTATTAAGAAGGAGGCAGAAGTTATTGAACTTACCAATGAGGGAAAGGAATATATCAGAAGGGGCCTTCCAGAAGAGCATATTCTCGATATAGTAACCGAAAAGGAGAACATAAGCATAGAGGAGCTCTACAATATGGCTAAAGTAAGAGGTATTGATAGGAAAGTAGTGAATATAGGCATAATGCACTTGGCAAGACTTGGCGTTGTAAAGATCAATAAGGGGTACGTAACTCTTGTTAAAGAAAGACTAGAGGAAGTAAAACAGGATAGAAGGAGGTTTAGGGAGTTTTTAAGTGACTTAATTGCGGGCAAGGTAGCCCTTAAAGATAAGGAGAGGTATATAAAAGAAGCAAGACGAAGGAAGCTCATTCAAATTAAAAGAAGAAGTAAACTAATGATTTCAATAACGGATTCAGCTAAAGATATGTTAAATAGAGGAGCTGTAGTAGTCGCTAGGCTTGTAACTAGGTTGACGCCAGAGTTAATAACTAGCGGTAAGTGGCGGGAAGTAATAATAAAACCATACGATTTAAGCGTAGAAGTCCCTGAAGTATTCCCCGGGAGGAAGCACCCCTATATGGAGTTCTTAGATCAAATAAGGGAGATTTTAGTGAGCATGGGATTCGAAGAAGTGAAGGGGCCACATATTGAACTTGAGTTCTGGAACTTCGATGCGTTATTCCAAGCTCAAGACCACCCTGCAAGAGAGATACATGATACATTCTTCTTAAGGAGACCGAGGTTTGGAGTAGTAAAGGATAGTGAGTTAATGGAAAAAGTGAAGAGGACGCATGAAAATGGATGGATAACTGGTTCCAAGGGATGGAGGTATAAATGGAATCCTAAGAAAGCGTTAAGGCTCATATTGCGGACACAGACAACTAGCGTTTCCGTTAGGACATTACGCATAGTAGGGAATAGGAATTATAAGGCGTTTTCGTTGGATAGGAACTTCAGACCAGAAGCTCTTGATGCTACGCATTCAATGGAGTTCTATCAGTGCGAGGGAATAGTAGTTGGTCGTAATCTCAACTTTAGGCATCTGCTAGGATTCCTAAAAGAGTTCAGTAGGAGGCTCGGCTTGGAGAAAGTAAAGTTTAAGCCCGCCTACTTCCCATTCACGGAGCCCAGCGTTGAGGGTTACGTATTTCATCCAAAACTTGGATGGATTGAAGCGCTACCGGGAGGTATGTTTAGACCGGAAGTATTAGCGCCATTAGGGATAAAGTATAGGGTATTAGCGTGGGGAATTGGCATTGATAGGTTAGCCATGGTCGTTTTAGGATTAGATGATATAAGGGATCTCTTCAATTTGAATATAGGATTCCTAAGAAGCAGGCCTAATCCAATAATACCTAGTAGGATAAGGTGATTAAATATGCCCTTAATATCAATAGACATAGAGGACTTAGAAAAGCTCATAGGGAAGCGCCTTTCAATGGACGAGATAGTAGAGTACATAACGACGTTAAAGGGGGAATATGAGGGCATAGAGGAAGGCCACATAATATATGAGGCTACTCATGATCGTCCAGATCTATTTTCATGTGAGGGATTAGCTAGGAGTATAAGGGGCCTTGCTGAAATCGAATTAGGGCTACCTAGCTTTAAGGTCGAGAATTCAGATGTCAGCGTTATAGTGGATAATGTCTATTATAGACCGTATATAGCCTGTGCAATTATAAGGAACGTAGTACTTAATGAGGAAGCTGTAAGACAGATTATGCAACTTCAGGAGAAACTCCATATGACGTACTGCCGAAATCGCAGAAAAGCATCTATAGGAGTATACGATTTCGATACGATAAGACCACCAATAAGGTATTATCTAAAGAATAGAGATGAAGTGAAGTTCAGACCTTTAGAGTGGGAGAGAGAAGCTACTGCCAAAGAGATACTGACTAAGCATCCTAAAGGAGTTGAATATGGGAAGATAATTGCAGAATATAAAGAGGTTCCTCTACTCATAGACTCCAACGGACAAGTACTCTCCATGCCTCCAATAATAAATAGCGAAGAGACTAAAGTAACTGAAAATACGAGGAATATCTTTATAGATGTGACGGGTACTGATGATAGATTAGTCAACGATATATTAAAAATAATGGTTTCTAATGTCGCTGAGCGCAGTGTTGAAAAAAGTATTATGAAAGTTAGTATACAATATGGTACTATTAGGAAAACAACTCCAAACATGAGTATAGAGGAAATAAAGGTAGAGAGAAGGTATATAAATGAGAACATAGGCTTAGATCTCTCTATAGACGAGATAGAACACTTCCTTTTAATGATGAGGTACGGTATAGCATATAAGGATAATGAGAGCATTATAGTAAGGATACCACCTTATAGGATTGACGTATTACACCCAATAGATTTAGTAGAAGACGTAGCGATGGCCTACGGATATAATAGGCTTGAACCGATATTGCCTACTGATCATTATACGATAGGCAAGGCCCATCCATTAGAAGTCTTCACTAGAACTATAAGAGAGATTATGTGTGGACTTGGATTTCAAGAAGTAGCTAGCTATATGCTTACCAACAAAGAGGTACAGACTAAATTCATGAAATTAGAGAATTATAATCGGATAGTTGAACTTGAGAACCCGATAAGTGATAGATTTACTGTAGTTAGGTTTTGGTTGATACCAGATCTACTAATGTCCATATCGCAGAGTAGGGGTAGCGGATATCCAATAGAGATATTTGAAGTAGGAGACGTCGCTTGGATAGATGAGGAAGAGGAAAATAGGACTGGAGAGGAGAGAAGACTTGCGGCAGCTATAGCATCAACTGAAACAACCCTTGTAGATGGCTTAGTAAAGTTGAACGCCTTAATTAGGACTTTAGGGTTAAAGGTATCGTATTCGGAACAGAGACACAATAGTTTCATTGAGGGGAGGTGCGGAAGTATACTCGTTAATGGTATAGAGGTAGGGATTATAGGAGAGATTCATCCAGAAGTACTCAGCAATTTCGATATAAGCGTTCCTGTTGTAGCGTTTGAGATCTCTCTAAATAAGCTTCTCGAAATATATAGAAGGATTAGCTAAGAGCACTAGATGACATCATCAACTATGAATCCTTTAATCCTTCTGTTTGGCATAATGAATATTCCAGGACATATGATACTGTGCTCTGCGATAAATACATTATCGCCCACTACGGCTCCAAAGGACTTCACTTTAGAGTCTACGAATTTGCCATTCAATCTATACCATATAGTGTCCTCAGAACTCCACTTACTCAGGAACTCTACGTTCTCATGTATGATAACGTTAGCTCCAATTAAGCTATCTTCAATCGTGACGTTACTGCCTATTTTTGTGTTCTCAAATACGATGCTATTCCTAATTGAAGCGCTTTTATTCACAGACACGCCATTTAATAAAACTACATAAGGGCCTACTTTAGCATGTGGTTCGACTTTAACGTTTTTATCTATATAAACGGGAGGAACTATCATAGCTTTATTGCTTATATCAGAATTGGGGTCTATGTATGTTCCAGAATGGATCAGAGCCGCCTTATTAGCCTCTAAAAGATCCCATGGCTTACCTATGTCATACCAATTCTTCTTGTCTACTGTGATAGCTTTAATGTCATAATCCTTTGCCATATATTTTATCGAGTCCGTAAATTCCTTCTCTCCACGAGGACTAATACCTGTCTTTTTGATATAGTCGAATATTACTAGATCACGAAAAGCGTAGATACCGCCATTTATTAAATTGCTGGGCTCTTTTCCAGGGG
>JAGGUS010000064.1 GCA_021158375.1 Thermoprotei archaeon | reverse complement strand
TATATTATGCTGGTGCAGATTTCGGTATCCTTACTTCAAATACTGTACATGCAGTATTCGATGAAGTTCAGAAGAGATCTCCAATTCCTTTAATAAGTATAATAGACGCAACTATAGAGGAGATTAAGAAGGCAGGCATAGATACTGTTGGGCTATTAGGAACGCTATTTACTATGACGAAAGATTTCTTTAGAAGAAATCTTGAGGAGAATGGCATTAGTGTAATACTTCCAAGTAAAGAGGATATGGAGTACGTAAATGATGCCATATTCAAGGAGTTAGTTGCTGGTATCTTCCTTTCAAAGACTAAACAAGAGTTCATAAGGATAATCAATTATATGAAGGAACGTGGTGCTAAGGGTATAATACTTGGCTGTACTGAAATACCTCTTCTAGTAAGTGAAAATGACGTTAATATAAAACTCTTCGATACAACTAAGATTCACGCTGAGAAAGCATTATCGTATGCTTTAACAGACTAGCGGATAATCATCACAAGGAGTTAACAAGTAGTTAAAGCATTAAATTAGATGCACTATAATCTATTAGTGGTGTCCTGTTATGAACAGAAGTACTAGCATAACTTATAGAACTTACAGGCCTGGCGATGAGGAAGGAATTGTTAAAGTAATGCGGAGATGCTTCTCCACATTCGACCAGTTCCAATTAGATACTAAAACATGGCTTGATTACTCTGTAGATTATGGCTTTAAGACAGATTACAGTTTAGTCGCAGAAGCGGATGGCAAAATTGTAGGCCACGTACAAGTAATTATGAGGAAGCTCAAATTGGGCAAAGTATACGTTAAGGTAGGTGGGGTTGCCAATGTCTCAACAGATCCTGACTATAGGGGAAGGGGGATAGCGACAAACTTAATGAGAAAGGCATTGGAATTATGCAAAAAAGAGGGCGCTCCTATTTCCGCTCTTGGTACTGGTTACGGCTATGTGGCGCATAGAATTTATAGACGCTTAGGTTATGCCGATACGTTGTTCTCTAGACGCTTTGTAGGTGAACGAGAAGAGGCAGAAGAAACCATTAAAGCTTTAGGTAAACCTGAAGACATTACGGTTAGGGAATTTAAAGATGAAGACCTACCTCATTTAGAGCGATTATACAATAAGTTCTCTGAAGAATTCTCAGGCGTGGCGTGGAGGGATACAGAGTACTGGAAAAATAAAATAGTGGGAAGAAAGAGATATGGCTTTACATGGTTCTTTGATGAAAGCGGAGTGGAATTATTAGTAGCCGAACGTTCGGGCAGAGTTGTAGGCTATTCGTATTTCGCTATAGGCCCGTTCTGTAAGCGTACCGTTATTGGAAAGGAGTCGGGAGTTCTTCTTGAACTCATAGGAGAGGGTCGTAAAGCACTATCTGCTCTTCTAGTAGAAAGCCTTAAGCGAATGATTGATGCAAATGTAAAGACTTTCGACATAAATTTACCACCCTATGAGCCTTACTCTTCACTGCTAAGGAAGTTCAACTTCTTCGTAGAACGTGGTATCTATATGAGCAACATACTTGACTTAAAAGGACTCATGAATGAGTATCTGCCGACATTCAATTACTTCTTAGAGAGACGTGAAGAAGACTTCAACATTAAAATAGGCCTTAAGAGTCTTTATGGTGATGTAGTGCTGAAGGTGCGTGGAAATGAAGTTGAGGTAGTCGATGAAGAGCCCGATGTAGTATTTAATGTAAACTATCATACATTTACAAGACTCGTACACTTTATAGAAGATGTTCCAAGGGCTTTCCTAGAGGGTAATATTGATGTCATTAAGGTAAAGGCAGATAGGTCAGTAAGCGAAGCTCTGCGATGCTTGTCTCTGATGTTTCCAAGGATGAAATTTATCATATGGCATGTGGATTACTGGTAAGATGCAACTAAAATTGAAACCTCATAAGTTTTTAAAAAGCTTTTTATTATCTTTCTGTATTAGTGATCGTCCATGCTAGTATTCATTGAGGCTATTGTATTTGCTTTATTCATAGGTATAGTAGCATCAATCCTCGGCATAGGTGGAGGAGTATTCTTAGTACCTACTTTAAACCTAATTCTAGGCCTTAACATGCATAAAGCTATTGGTACCAGTCTCTTTGTAATATTCTTCCTTACACTATCTGCGTCGTTATCGTATTTTCGGAGAAAACGAAACTTAGTTCTCTGGAAGCTAGCTTTAGTATTTGAAAGTGGTAGTGTTCCTGGTGCTTATCTTGGTGCACATCTATCAAATACTCTTCCATCATCATGGTTAAAAATAGGTTTCTCTATGGTGTTACTATATACTGCATTTAGAATGTGGCGAGGAGCTGGAAAAGGCCGATCTGGAGAGAACGAGAGCAAACAATCGACAAATATGAAACAAATAGATCTCAAAGATCCACGTTACATAATACTACTAATAGGTCTAGGTCTTATTGCTGGACTATTAAGTGGTCTTCTTGGGATAGGGGGTGGTGTAGTTAAAGTCCCCATAATGAAACTAATATTAGGTTTACCTATGCACAATGCTGTAGCGACTTCTGCATTTATGATAGTTATAACATCCTTTATGGGGTCATCAACCCACTTTATAATGGGTAATGTTGATTACTTATTGGGATTAACACTAATTCCATTTGTAATGTTAGGCTCTAATATAGGCACCAGAATAGCTATGCGATTAAAAGGCGCTACGATATCGCGCTTCTTCGCCGTACTTCTTGCTTTCGTAGCAATTCGAATGATCTTAAGTATATGATGTATCTTCACTATCTCGCTCGTGTAGAGCGGTAGAATTTGTGAACATTTTAGTAAAACACTTCTCCTTATAATTATGCCAGCTTCTCTACATTTATGTAACTGAGCTTTCCAATATCATATAGATATAGAAACTATCCTCCTAGAGCTGAGATCTATTTCACGTAGTTTCAAGTCGATAATCATTTAAAGTTTCAATACTAACTCCTTAGCTAATGATACTAATCTCCTAGCTCTCTCTAAGGTCTCTCTGCTTAAATCTTCATCACATCTCTTAGCGCTTACATCCCATATGGCCTT
>JAGGUS010000292.1 GCA_021158375.1 Thermoprotei archaeon | reverse complement strand
TTATCAGAAATAACGCCTACCGAGTAATTAAGCATTATATGTAACTCGTAGGTACCTTCCTTAACGTCTATTGGCTCGATTATAAGATACACCGTCCTGCTCCCCATAGATGGTACTTCTATTGAAGAAACCTTGACGTTTTCATACTTAAAGTACGTCGTGATATTATTAGATCCCATTACACTTAAAGTACAGACCTCTTCGAAGGGACTAATGTTATTTATGATCAGCTTAATATTAGCGCTCTTAAACTCCTCTATACTTATATTATTCAGATCAAGCATTAAGTATATGCCATCCCTTAATTCTATCTTTCCTAAATTAACTTCCCTACTGGTTCCGGGAAGGTTTAAACTAACCTTTTTGTATTCATAACCTCTTTTAATGAACTCTAAGAAGTAGTTCCCTGTATGTAATACTATGAGGAATGTACCATCACTAGATGTGTTGGTTATAGTGACTATGCCACTATATTGATTCAGCACCTTAACCTCTACGCCAACTAGGCATCTATTGTAAGCATCAACTACTACTCCTTTTACGGTCACATACTCATAAATTGCTTTTAAACTAAGTACTTCACGTATTGTCAATGTAATACTCAATAGGAGCATGGTAAAGACCATTATTAAGGCAACTTTATACCTTACGTCCGTCATAGAGCGTTCACATACAATGGTATATGTTCCTCTTATTAAACATTTTCATCTATGTACTGTTCCGATATAGTTCCGCATTAGTTCCAGCGTTCTTAATAATATCATAGATCAATAAACTATCCCCTTGATCACTACAACTGAAACTCTTATAGACCGCAATGTAGCCTTTAAAATATCGTTGTCCATTATTTAGCAATGACGCGAGAGATACTTACAGCAATTCACTTGGCTAAGGCAACATATAAGAAGATGTTGCAGAACTTAATGTGAGTAACAAGATACCGTTGGCAACAGGTGTATTATACATGGAGTACTGCTCGCATCAGCAGTAGGTGTAATGTTAATTAGTATAAGTACAATAATGATCACAATAAATGCAAAATTTTGAAGATATAGTACTTGAGAGGGTTCGGCTTGAGGAAAGTCAACAAAGATTAGAAGAACGCCAGCAGAGGCTTGAGGAGAGATTCATTAAGGTAGAGGAGAAATTAAGGGAAAGATAGAAGGTTGCTAACCGCAATAGCTCATCGTTATGGCGTTCTAACAGAAGCGGATTTTAGGGATGCGATGAAATATGTAATAGAGGAGACGCTCAAGGTCGCGAAAGCTGAGAAGTGGATATATGAAGATAAGGAAGGCTCTGTTTATGGATACCCTGCAGTAATCGAAGTAGACCTTGTAGTGAAGGACAAGGAGCATATATTGGTAGGGATTAAATCAAGAGTCGCCAAGGGAGATATCGCTGAGCTATACAGAATAAGTAAGCTGTATTAACGAGTAGTGAGCATTGAGCCTATGATGTTAATCATAGGAGGACTTATAAATTCTAATGCATGGGAGGCAGCGAGGAGACTTAATGTAAAGATTAAGGTCTATAGCCAAGGTGTGAAAATATTTTAAAAGATCTAAATTCTAATAGTCTCAAAGTGAATAATATCTCATCTTCCCTAGCTCTATTATATCACTCTCTGGCTTTAATGGTCTTAGGATCACCTCAAAGTGTACTGGTCTTGGATAAATTTCGTATTTGGGCAGGGTGTCGGGTCCGCAACTAGCTCCTCCTAGTCCTCTTTGTCTATAATCTAAGTGTAAGTATATTTCATCTCGCCATTTAAGCTCATGTGTATGCTTTGCTTTAGTGAGATCATGTGCTGTAAAGTAATGGGCACTCATCTCCATGAGTGGTATAGCGATAGCCATTAGTCCCCATCCTTTGTTGTCTCTTAAGGAAACCCATCTTACGTCAGTTTTATTGCCATTTTCCTGCGGTCTTATGTATGGTACATATTGCTCCTCCACAGTTCCACTATAAACGTCTATCATTGCACCTTCTTTCCTATCTTGATAGTTCTCGTGAGGACCGCGACCGTACCATACTATATTATTATACTCTTTAGGAACTATTAACATAAGGCCTACTCTAGGTAACGGTGGTAATCTCTCATCAGGATGAATATCTGCTATGATATGTAGATCGCCATTACCGTATACATAGATTCTATAGTGGGAGTTAAAGCCTATGTCTATGTCCTTAGCTTTAGAATGTAGCTCAAGCTCTACAAGGATTACTTGAGGGGCTACTCGGCTTGCTTTAATCCATTTCAGGCGATGTTCTATCCTATCTAGACCAAATTTTATCCATTCTCTAGCCATCCTAGCTGCATCATTATCGGTAGGTGCTCGCCATACTTCGAGTAATGACACGCCCTTAATCAACTGTCTACCATTATATTCGTACGTGAGGTTAGCTTGTCTCTTATCGAACACTATAGCGAAATCTTTTCCTCTTATCTTTACTATCCTCTCGTTCTCTTCTATCTCTACTTCTGGTAACTCTTTAACGTTAATAGGTTTGGGATTAGGTGATTTAAAGGGTAGCTTAAACTGAGACCAGCCGATTTCATATCCCTTTTCAGCCCATGGCATATCCTTAGCTAGTTTATATCGAAGCACGAGCCAGTATTCAGTTCCGGGCTTTAGTTCGGGTTTCTTGTAAGGTATCCTTATTGTAGTAGAGCTGTGCGGTTCAAGAGGAGGTGTCGGAATTCTTCCCTTCTGAAGTACTTTTCCATCGGCCTTGATCTCCCACGATATTTCGATTATCTCATCAAGTCTTGTGAAGTCGTATCTATTAAAGATCCTTACTTCGCCTCTCTCTAAATCAACAGGTTCCGCTTCCACGGGTTGAAATACTTTCTTGCATTCCCACATAGCTGGTTGAGGAGTACGATCAGGCCAAACCAAACCGTTAATACAGAAGTTACCTGGAGAGTCAGGTTGATCACCGAAGTCGCCACCATACGCCCAATACTTGACACCATCTTCTTCTTTAAGAATTCCTTGGTCTACCCAATCCCATATGAAGCCACCACATATATGCTTAAAGGATCTGATTATTTCCCAGTATTCCTTTAAGTTACCTGTGCTATTACCCATAGAGTGGGCGTATTCACACATTATCACAGGTCTCCCATCGTTTAAATCAGTAGCTAGCTTTACTAAGAATTCCAATGAGGGGTACATGACGCTTATCACATCAACACTCTTCGGTATTTCACCTCTCGTTCTTAATACATGTGTTGCTCCTTCGTAATGAATTGGACGAGTGCCATCGTAAGCATGAATCCATGCTGCCATTGTATCAAAATTAGGCCCGTAACCCGATTCGTTTCCCAATGACCACATTATAACGCAAGGATGATTCTTATCGCGTTCGACCATTCTTATTATTCGCTCCATGAGCATGTATATCCATTCTGGATCATTAGCTGGCTCCTTGTGATTCATTATCCCTATTGAATACCATTTCACCAGTCCGTGGCATTCTATATTGGCTTCATCAATTACATATATTCCGTATTTATCACATAGATAATACCAATATGGGTGATTAGGATAATGTGATGTCCGTACAGCATTAAAATTAAATCTCTTCATCAATAATATATCTTTAATCATAGTTTCTCTCGTAATGGCGTGGCCTCTCCTATCGTCATGCTCGTGTCTATTGACTCCTTTAAAGTACACCGGGACGCCGTTTATAAGGATCCTACCATCCCTTATCTCCACTTGTCTAAAGCCAATAAATGTGCTTACTGCTTCAAGTTCCTCTCCATTAGTATCCTTGAGAGTTAATACTAATTTGTATAGATATGGATCTTCGGCAGACCACTTTCGCGGTTCTTTAATTTTAGTTTTAAAGTTGAGATATACTTCCTCTCCAGGTCTTATTTCCTGTATTTCTTGCACTAATGGTTCCATGAATACAGGCGATAACTTATCATCGAAAAGCTCGAGAGTTACTTTTAATGAACTCTTGGCTTTATTCGAGTAGTTTTTAACTTTAACTAATACCTCCAAATTAGCATCCTTGTAGTCCTTATCAAATGTAGTCTTTACAAAGAAATCTCTTATGCGCACTTCTGAAGAAATATATAAATAGACGTCTCTATAAATCCCGCTAAGTCTCCACATATCTTGATCCTCTAAGTAACTGCCTACGCTCCATCGAAGAACCATTACCGCTATTAGATTGTTACCATCTCTGATGTAAGGCGTGATGTTGAACTCAGCAGGAGTTCTACTGTCCTCGCTATAGCCTACAAAATGACCGTTAATCCATAGATAGAATGCAGAATCGACTCCTTCAAATACTAAGAAGACTTGCCTACCTTTAAGTTCCTTTAGATTTATGTTAAACCATCTTCGGTACAAGCCGGTAGGGTTATCGTCCTCAGGAACATATGGTGGATTAGCAGGAAATGGATATCTCACGTTAACATATATTGGTTTATCGTAGCCTTCCATTTGCCAGTTACTTGGAACTGATATCTCATCCCAATCGCTGTCGTCAAAGTCGATCTCGTAGAATTTCTTAGGAGCCGAATACGGATTCTTAACTAGCTTAAATTTCCACTTACCATTAAGCGATATTTTCCAAGGAGATTCGTAAAAATCGCTTTTTAAAGCGCTTTCGCGATTTGGATGTGGGATGAACGTTGCTCTAGGAGGCTCCTTATTTATTCCACATACACGAGGATCGATCCATTCAGGCAATCTATATTTAACGCTCATACGTAAGTATTCTAAATCCCCAAGAGTCTTTATAAGGGTAACCATTAGTTCTTCTATTAAGGAGGTAACGTAATGGTATTTTCATCTGACTTCCTAAGGATTATCAGATCTGTTTTGAAAGAATCAAGACGATCCTTAGTACCCTCTATAGGAGAGGATGACGGCTTAGTTCTTTATACAATTTCTTATCTCTATGGATCAATAAATGAGAACATCACTGCTATTGATTTAGGTGCTGGAATTGGCTACTCTACAATTTGGATAGCTAAAGGCATTGATGATAGCTATTCGTCAAGTGGTGAAGTGATAGCAGTTGAAATGAAGAAGGAAAGGGCAATTAAGGCTAAGGAAATACTATCCAAGTTACCATTAAAGAAGACGCTCATAAAAGTACTGAACACCGATGCCATAATATTTCTTAGAGGATTGACTAGTGAAGGTAAGAGAATAGATTTAGCATTCGTAGATATTGATAAGTTCTTATATCTGGATGTATTCCTTCTCCTTAAAAAGGTGATGAAAGAGAATGGCGTAGTTCTATTCCATAATGCATATTTTCCAAGCGCTAATAAGCTCATTACATATCTTAATGAACATAATTACAATTATACTATAGTGCCCACAAGTGAAGGTATTATAATGATCATCATGAAGTAAGGCCCTTCTCCATCACGCTTAAATGCACTTTCCTCTAAGTAAATTATGGTGCTTCATATGAGTTTAGCTGTTGAGCTAAAAAGGGAAGAGGAGAAAAAGGAAAAGCGAATGGAATGGTGGCGAAAAGCGAAATTCGGTATGTTTATTCACTGGGGTCTCTACTCCATACCTGCTGGTGTTTGGAAAGATAAACGGATTCCCGGAATAGGCGAATGGATAATGTATCGAGCTAAAATTCCAGTTAAAGAATACGAGAAGCTAACTGAGCTCTTTAATCCAGTAAAGTTCAACGCTGAAGAATGGGTAAAGATAGCGAAGGAGGCCGGAATGAAGTATATGGTGATAACTGCCAAACATCACGATGGTTTTTGTCTTTTTAATACTAGGTATACTGATTACAATGTAGTTAAAGCTACACCCTTCGGTAGAGATCCTCTTAAAGAATTATCTAGTGTATGTAGGAAGGAGGGTATGAAGTTAGGCTTCTATTACTCTCATGTGCTTGATTGGCATCATCCCGATGGAATGGGAAATGACTGGGATTATGATCCTGCAAAAAAGGATTTCGTAAGGTATTTTAGGGATTACGTAGAGCCACAGGTGGAGGAATTACTGACTAATTACGCGCCAGTAGCCCTCTTATGGTTTGACATAGGAAATAGGCTTCCCTATCCGGAATTAGCAAGAGAGTTAAGGGATCTAGTACGTAACTTATCGCCTGATACGATAATTAATGGTCGCATAGGGCACGGTATGGGCGATTATATCGAAATGGGGGATAATAAGATACCTGAGCACAAGTTAGAAGGTGACTGGGAAGTCCCTATGACGCTTAACGATACTTGGGGTTATAAGAGCTATGATCATAACTGGAAGACGCCTGGAAGAGTTATACAGATATTAGTTGAGGTGGTGAGCAAAGGCGGAAACCTACTCCTCAACGTAGGGCCTACTGCTGAAGGGGAAATTCCAAAACCAGCTGTCGATATATTGAAGGAAGTAGGTAAGTGGCTTAAAGTAAACGGTGAGAGCATATATGGTGCAAGTGCAAGCCCAATAGAAGTACCTCCTGATGCCCTCTATATGTGTACTGCAAAGCCCGG
>JAGGUS010000058.1 GCA_021158375.1 Thermoprotei archaeon | reverse complement strand
TAGATGGGAGCCCCGTGCCGTTGGGCTCGACTGCCACCCATGACCCTATGGGATGAGCCGTGGAGGTGAGCCCTCTAGGCGAGGTGGAACCGATGAAACCGTATCACAATGAAGTTAAAAGATATAGAGTGATACGGATCGAGGAAACGGCGGTAGTTTCATTATTAAATGTAGTGGCGGAGTTGTGTAAATGGCCTCACTACAGTCATAGGGACTACTTAGAGGTAATGGAGAACTTAGTTGATGAGATGAAGGATGAGAACTTGACGGTATACTTTGCGTCTGCTGAGAGGCTTCATGTAAATTTCTATCATAATTTCCTAAGGAGGATTAGTTTTGATGTGCATAGGAGGAATGCTTTGAAGCTCATAGAAAAATTGAAGGGGTATGTTTCGTCTTTAGGCGTGGAGTTTTCTGATCGTGTATGAGATAATTATAAGGGGCGATTAATGTTTTGTGAACTTAATCTTTATCTAATGCTTAATAACTAAGATGTGCTTTCCGCTATGTGCTGTCTTTATCATTAGGCGCTTTATCTCTTCTTCTATTTCGTAGTTGGCTTTTGGTTTGATTGTGATTTCGCTCCATTTGTATTCTTTTGGCAATCGAACTATGGTAGGCGTTTTGTTATCCGCTATCCACTTCATTGTGAATGTTCCGTTTTTATAGCTGAACGATATTAGTTCGCCTGCTACTGCTTCTGGATATGGTCTAGCTATAAGCCTTGCCGCTTCCGTTTTGGTGAATTCTTTTTCCCAAGCCCAGTAGGTCCAGCTCCATTTCAATTCGTCGAATGTATTTAGTAGGTATTCGCAGACTTTCTTAATTCCTTTTCGTCGTCCGAAGGCGCCCCATTCGCCAACTATCACTGGCATTTTCAGGCGTTTTTGTGTTTCGTGGTGGGATTGGGCTATTACTTTGACTCTTCTCTCGCTGAAGTGGGTGATGATGTAAGGTGTGTCTACTACTAGATCGTATATGTGTGGTGAGTATGCCTGTAGTTTTTCTCCCCTTATTGGGTCTATGTGGGATGGGATGCCTGCGTTGCTGAAGTAATTGCCTTCTAGGAATATAATGCCGTGTGGTGTTTCTGTGCGTATTGCTTTTGCTATTCTTTCGTAAAAGCGTGTTAGGGTTTCCTTATCGAATTTCTTTAGATGGGGTTCTGCTGCTAGAATTGCTTTCCTATATGTTTTCTCGTCGTCTAGTTTTTTGAGGATTTTGATTCTATCCTTTATGCTCCATAACTTAGTTAGCTCTTCTAGCGATCTGGGGGGCTCGTCTATAATCTTGAGTTGTGTGAGTGTCTTTAGTATTGTGCTGAGTACGTGGGCGCTTAGGGAGCCAGGGGATGGCTCGTTTAGTAGGTCGTAGCCTAGTATTTCTGGTCTATTCTTAAATCGCCTTGCTATTGTTTGCCAGCATTTGGCGAAGTGGTCTTGTAGGCCTATGCCGTCTGGTGCTGGGTCGTTTGCCCAGAAGTGGTCGAAAGCTCTCATTACTGCTGGGCTCATGTACGCATCGCTCCAGATCGCCACTTCGCTTGGTTCTGGGAGGCCATCGGTAATTGTAGCCCATTCAGGAGCTCCATCTGAGTAGCGGACGCTATAGAGGTCTTGATGCATGTCGAGTATGACGTATATTTCGTGTTCAGCGCATAGGTTCACTATTTCTTCTAGCCTTCCCAAGTATTCCTCGTTGTAGACTCCTGGTTCTGGTTCTAGTCCATCCCATATTATGCCTAGTCTTATTATATTGAATCCTAGATCTCTTAATTGTGAGATCTCGTTCTTGCTCAGCTTGTAAACGTATCCTAGCGACTTATCTTTGCACACTATGTTTACGCCGTGGAATAGCCTTATCCTTCCCTGCTCATCTACGAATTCCATTTCCTTAACGCGTATTTTCTCCATATATAAACCTCTATCTGTTCTATAATGTGTACATCAACATTCTTATATATTCGGCATTCCTAATTTCTAATGTGGAGTGGAGGGCTATAATAAGTACTTTAAGGGGTACTTCGCGGTTATGGTTGGCGACTGTTTTAGTTATAATACTTCTTAACTTAGTTTTGGGTTAGCGTTTCTAATGCATAGACATGATAATGCGGTTTATGCCAAGTCTTTGGACTCCTATCTGGTGTTCTCACTAGATCTTATTGAAGGGCTTAAGTTAGGTAAGAAGAACGTTGCTTTTTCTCCTCTTAGCGTTTATGCGGCTTTATTAATGCTTGCTGAGGGCTCTGGTGGTAATACTAGAGCTGAACTGTTAAATGCTCTTCACCTCTCATCACTTGATGATGCTCGTAATTGGTTTAATGGTCTGCTAAAAGACCTACTAGATGTTAGTAGGCCGGCTAAGATAGATGTTGCTAACAGTATATGGATACAAGATGGTTTTTCTGTAAATAAGAGTTATGTCAATTCCTTAAAGAGGTATTATTTAGCCGAGGTTATGTATGCTGACTTTGAGCACGACCCTCTAGGTGCGGCTGAAAGGATTAATAAGTGGGTATGCGACAAGACGCATAAACTTATAGATATGATAGTTGATCGTAGGAGCATAGACTACATGACTAGGATTGTACTGATAAATACCATATACTTTAAAGCGAATTGGAAGAAGCCTTTCGAGGAGGTCGTTTTAGGGGATTTCCATATAGGCAATAAAGTTGTTAAAGTCTATTATTTAAGGGGTACTACGAAGGTGCGTCTTCTTAGAGAGCGTAATTATACTGCTTTATCTCTAGACTATAAGGGGACTGATGTGAAGTTCGTAGTAATAATGCCTAATGATGGTAATTTGGTCGACTTTATTAAAGGTCTCGATAAAGATGGACTTTTAGGCATTCTTAATAAGCTCTTCTCTTCAGAGCAGGTAACTGTTAATCTCTATCTTCCGAAATTCGATGTAGACAGCGATATATTAAGTCTAAAGGAAGTGTTGTACAAGTTGGGCATAAAAAGCGTTTTCGATCCTCATAGAGCCGATCTCAGTCCAATGGTTGAGGGCGGGCAGAAAATTTTGTATGTACGTGATGTCTTGCATAGGGCTAGGGTTAAGGTTGATCTTGCTGGAACGGAGGCTGCTGCGGCTACTGCAGTAACTGTAGTGCTAACGGCAGTACCAGTAGAACATCCCACAGTGAAGATAGATAAGCCATTCATCTTCCTCTTAGTAGAGCCTAAGAGCTACACTATACTGTTTATTGGAAGCATTACAAATCCCCCCACAATAGTTATATAATATGGAGCTATCTTTATATTGACAAAACACACATTAATTTGGTAGGACTATGTCTATTGTTCGTGTAGATTCTAAGGGGAAGAGTGACTATACCTAAGGATGTTAGGGAGAGGTGTGGCATTACTCCTGGGTCTAGAATATTGATTAAGGTTAGTAGTCGTGGTGAAATCTTAATTAGAGTTCTCGGCAAGAATCCTTCTGAGGAGCTTGCGGAAGTACTTGGGGACTTTATGTTTACTCGCGAGGATAGGGCTAAGGC
>JAGGUS010000282.1 GCA_021158375.1 Thermoprotei archaeon | reverse complement strand
TAAGAGGGATCTATTACCTCATAAGTTCTATTAAAAGAAAGTACAAGATTAAGAAAGAGATCAAGATAGCATTTGATGAATGGAACGTGTATACACGACAAACGGTTAGGGATGCGATCTTTACGGCGCTTACTTTAAACGCTCTCCATAGGCTTTGTAATGAAGTACCCATTGCCTGCTTTGCGCAAACAGTAAACGTTCTTCCTCTAATAGTAACTAGAGATGACGGCGATATGTTTGTCACACCTCAATATCTAGTGTTTAAACTCTATGCTAATAATTCGGGTAATACAGTTCTCGTCACAAAAGTTATAGCACCGCATTATTACTCTAAAGAACTTGAGAGAAGCATTTGCTTTATAGATGCTTCAGCTACCATGGATAAGGATGTAATATACATTTACATAGTGAATAGAAACGACTATGAAGAAGCTGATTGTACAATAAACCTGAAGGGCTTCGTTCCTAAGGTTGTTAAGCATCAGTATATCTCTGGCAAAAGCATTGATGATAGGAATACTTTTGATGATCCGGGTAGAGTTTCTATTCAAGATAGTAAAGATGCTAAGGTAAGCGGCTACAAAGTTAAGTTATTACTTCCGCCTCATTCAGTAAATCTGGTAAAGATCTCCGGTTGAGCATTCCTCATCTCGTTAATTTTCATTATTTCTAATATTCTCATAGTAAGTGAGGTAATAATTCGTTCTCTCGTTTAATGCTTCATAGATATCTCATGCCAATTTCGTTTATGGGGATTTACACGCCCGTACTCCTTAAATAATAATCCTTTACACTCTTACAACTAGGTGAAATTTATGACGCATATAATGGTTTTACCTGTTGCACGAGACACCATGCCGTATGACCTTCTTGAAATGGCTAAAAAGGCCTTATATAAATGGGTAAGATTCCTAGATCCTTGTGTTATCACTAATATTGATGAATGGAATGAGCTTCCCAATAGAGCTAAGGATGCCGATGTCATTATGATTTTCAGCGGCTACCTAGATAATGTTGAACCTTTAAGGAGAGCTAAGAAACCTGTAATATTATGGTCATGGACTCGAGAAGAAGTACTGAGCATGTGGTCTTGGGAGAACTTGACATGGTTAAGAGAGAATGGTGTCAACGTGCCCGTCTTCGTTAGCTTAGATGATCTTAGATTGTATTTTAAGGCGTTAATTGCATATAAATCACTAAGAGGAAGCCGCATACTTCTTCTCATGGCGAAAAGGCCCAGTTTCATATGGGGATTTGATCCAGTACTTAAGCTAATGAAAGATAAACTCGGTATAACAGTCTCTATTAAGGATCGCAGTCTTTTAAGGAAGGCCTTTTATGAAGTACAATACGAAGAAGTAAAGAATATGATCGAAAGAGTTCCCTATATCCATAGAGAAATAAGCGAACAAGATCTTATTAACAGTATTAGGATGTACTTAGCACTAAAGAAAATAATAAATGCCGAGAAACTTAATGGCATTGGAATTGATTGCTTAGCCGAGCCATTTAAGACCGATAAGGGCCTTCCCGTACATCCTTGTCTTGCCTTCTCCCTTCTCGAGGATAGCTGTATTGCCTGTGGCTGTGAAGGAGATCCCTTATCAATAGCTACTATGCTTCTTTTAATGCGCTTCCTTAATGAGCCTTGCTTCATGACTAATATATACCCCTTAAGTCTTGCACCTGCCGTAGCTGAGCATCTCGGTATTCCCATTCACGATTTTAGCCCCAAGAGAACAGTCCTTCTATGTCATTGTGCATATTTAGGAGTAGTTCCTCCGTCAATGACTTCTAAGTTTGAATTGGTAATGAAGTGGGATAAGATACATAAAGGTGGAGTAATGATAGATGCAGAAGTGTCATCCCAATACGTAACTATGGTGAAATTATCTCCTACTTTTAGTACAATTCAAGTAATACTCGGTAAATTACTAGAAGTTGCCCGTTTCTCAGCCCTTCATTGTAGAGCTGCAGGTGTTGTTGAAGTTAAGGATTCTGTGAAAGTTGCAGAGAAGCTATTCTCCCATCATGTAGTAGTATTGCTAGGGGATAGGCGAAAAGAACTTAAAGTCCTTGCAGATGCTGGCAACCTCAAGTATGAGGAACTTTAATGTCCTTTACTTTTCCTTTAGGTGGAACAGCACCTTATTTATAGTATGCCCTTAATACGAGTTATTGTAGATAGTGAGAAAATGGTCTATCGGGTCTCTCTTAATAAGGGATGGAAGTTAAAGGGATTTAAAGAAAGTGTCGAAGCAAAAAAGATCCATTTACCTAATTATGATGATAGTGAGTGGATGGATGTGGAAATACCAAGTGAGGTACATTTAGAGCTTCTCAAGCGAGGTCAAATAGATGATCCATATTATTATAATAATTTGGATAAGCTATCTTGGATTGCATCATGGGAATGGTGGTATAGGCTTAGGTTCACGTTGCCATCGAATGTAGGATTCACTAAAGCGTTTATAATATTTCATGGTCTTGATACTTTAGCTAATGCATGGCTTAATGGCAACTTAATAGGGACTTTCAAAAATATGTTTAGAGAGTATAAAATCGATGTGACTGATCTAATATTAAGAGATGAGGAAAACGTTCTTGCAATCAAGTTCGATCCTATCGTTAAGAAGCATGAATTACATATTAAGGACTGGCATGAATGGCACGAGAAGGAGTGGTTAGGATTTAGGCCTAAGTTTAGAAAAGCGCAAATGAGTTTTGGATGGGATATAGCCCCGAAGCTCTTAACTATTGGTATATGGAAGGATGTAGAGCTCCTATTAGTTAAACGTGGACTCATAGAGGATGTATACGTAAGAACTAAAAACATAGAAAAGAAAAACATAAAGGTTGATATCTTCATTAAGGTTATTACCTACATGGACGGTATATCACAGATTACAGCAACTATATTGGATAAAGGTGAATTAGTAGCTTATAATAAGGCAGAGGTAAAAGGCAAGGGAACTCATAATGTGACGTTAAGTCTTGAAATAAAGAACGGGAGTTTATGGTGGCCCTGGGATTTAGGAGACCCTCATTTATATGAACTTAAAATAGCGCTCTATTGCAATAATGAACTTGAGGATTCTCGCGAACTGCGATTTGGTATTCGTGATATACGACTGGTTACAAGGAATCATCAAGGAAGAGATGTATTTAAGTTCCTGATAAATGGCGTGCCTGTATATATCCGGGGTATTAACTGGACTCCACCTGATGCCATATTTACACGCATAGATAAAGCTCGATACGCTAAACTATTGGAAATGGTTAAGGATATGAATGCGAATATGTTGCGCGTATGGGGCGGAGGCATATATCCTCATGATGTTTTCTACGATCTATGTGATGAAATGGGAATTATGATATGGCAAGACTTCATGTTTGCATGTGCAAATTACCCGAGAACTGATGAATTCTTAAATGAGGTAAGGGAAGAGGCCATAGACATTGTACGACGTTTAAGAAATCATCCTTCTATCATACTATGGTGTGGAGATAACGAGTGCGATGCCATGTTCCATCCCAAAGGTCATCCATTAAATAGGAAGATCTTAAAACAAGTATGTCGTGAATATGATCCAACTAGGCCTTATTGGCCATCAAGTCCATGCGGAGGTGATAGACCAAATTCCCCCGATAAAGGCGATACTCACATATGGCATCACGGTACTTATTATAAAGCTGAGATATATCAGAAAGAATTAGCTGTCGCGCTCTTCGTAAGTGAAATAGGTCACTTATCATGCCCCAATATAGATACCTTGAGGAGCTATATAGATACCTTGAGGCTATCATCCTTGGAGTCTTAAAAGGTTAAGATGGCTAGAAAAGGCAATGAAAACCTATTGGGGAATACTACCTAGTAACCTAGAAGAGTACATTAGGGTATCTCAATTACTTCAAGCAGAGGCATATAAATATTGATTGGAAAATGTAGAAAGAGAAAATTTGATAATGGCGGCATAGTTCTTTGGAATGTAACGGACTGCTGGCCTCAATGTTCGGATTCAATAATAGACTACTACGGAAGGCCGAAGTTAGCATATTACTACGTTAAGATCGCGTTCTCTCCCGTACTAGTATCTGCTGAAGTGTATAAAGATCACCTAATCCCCTGGGTAGTTAACGATACGCTGAAACCTATTAGCGGAATACTAAAGCTTACACATTATGCATATCCCTGTAACAAATTGACGAGCTATGAATATGACGTTCATATACCTGCAAATGGCT
>JAGGUS010000145.1 GCA_021158375.1 Thermoprotei archaeon | reverse complement strand
TTAGCGTTGGAAATAACTTTACTGAACCTGAGCAGGCGAAGAGGAGAGAACAAGTAGACTATGTGAAGAGATGGTTAGATGTTGCATCTAAGCTTGGAGCGCCGTGCTTAAGAATATTCGCTGGGAAAGTTCCTAAGGGTTATACTGAGGATGATGCGTTTAAGTGGACCGTAGAGTGCATAAAGGAGTGTATAGATTATGCATCTAAGCTGGGAATAATATTAGTTCTTGAGAATCACGGTGGAATAACTTCTACAGCGGATCAAGTATTAAAAATAATTGATGCGGTGAATTCGGATTGGCTTGCCCTTAACTTAGATGTAGGCAACTTCATAGTCAATAGGTACGAGAACATAAGAAAGGTAGCTCCTTACGCCCTACATGTACATGCAAAGTTCTATAAGCCAACACCTTTCGGAGACGAGGAAATAGATTATACTATAGTACTAAGGATATTAAGAGAAGTGGGATACAAAGGATATCTCTCGATAGAGTATGAGGGTAAAGAAGAAGCGAAATCAGCAGTTCCAAAGGCGGTGAGCTTCTTAAGGAAAGCAGTAGGTATATCTTAAGTTTATATGAGTCTAGGCCTCGGGAACAACCTAAAGCCTCTCTCGCTTAAGTGACCTGCACCAACACCCACTTCCCTTAACTCCTCATATATCTTTTCGCCAGCTTCTGCCTTTTTCTTCAACTCCTCAAATCTCCTCAATATCAGAGCCTCTCCTATTTCATAATCGCTTCCTTTTAACCCCAGTTCTTCAGCTCTTCCTGATACTCTAGCTAAAGCCCCAAACATCTCTATTTGGCTTTTATGCTGGAGTATTGCTTTTAATTTCTTATCTAAGTACTCAGTTACATCAACTAATAGGTTAGGCCTATCCGTCGAGAAGTAGTAGATCTTAGATACCTGCTTCGGCTTTAATCCTTCCCTTATGTGCTCTTTATTGAAAGCGGGCATTCCTGCAAATACCGTTGCCTCTGAGGCTACTATTCCTACAGTCCTATGGTCAGGATGAGCATTGTAATCGATCCATGGATCGAGAGTACATACGAAGTCTGCTTGAATTTCTCTTATCGCCCTTATTAGCTTCTCCCTTAATTCAAGACTAGGTAATATTAGTTCGCCATCTGGATACCCCAGGAAAAATACATCTTTTACGCCTAGGACACTTGCAGCCTTCCTTTCCTCCTCCTGTCTAATATGCGCTAATTCTCTGGGATCCATGTTTGGATCATACGTCCCTTTACTACCATCAGTTACTATCAAGTAGTATATCTCGTATCCTTCATCTGCCCATTTAGCTATAGTTCCTCCTATATTCATATCTGCGTCATCAGGATGTGCCTGTATTACTAACATCCTACCCTTACTCATGATTTCACCCTCAGATCCTTCAACTCTACGTATCCATATTTCTCTAAGAATCTAAATAGCTTAAGTAAGAATTCTAAATCGCATCTCCCTATCTCACGTCTAATGTTATCGGCTATCTCTAATATGCTCCTCTTCCCATTCGCCCAAAATAGTGGTGCACAGAGCATCCTGGAATAGGGGTATCTCTCTCTTGTTATCTTCATTAGCTCCCTTAACATGTCTTCTGATGCATCAGCTAATGTGGGAACCCCTAAAACCTTCCTGATGGGCACCAAGTATTTTACTTCCTCTAGCCCCTTAGGCACCTCTATCTTTATAGCTTTAAGGACTATAGGCCTTCCTATCTCTTTTTCAGCTAGATGTATTATTCTCTCCTTCTCGTGTTTGGCGAAGTCCTTGAGTTCCTTACATAGCCTATCTACCTCACTTCTAACTTCTCCATCTGAACATATCCTTAAAACGGATCTCAACGCCCTCTCCTCAATTTCAGTTATGAAATCGATTCTGTCCATTGCCTTATTGACTACTTCCTCTATTCTCTTTCCTCTGAACAATTCCTTGAGATACTCGTTAGCTGTGTCCATTATGCGCTTTCTTGCTATGTTGAATATATTGTATGCTAGCAACTTAGTCTCACCTGTACTAGCGTTGGCAATAAAGTATGCATAAGTAGCGCCTATTGCCCCAACTAATCGAAGCATATCTGGACTTACTTTATCGGGCGTATCGAGATTACTATGGTAAAATATATCAGGCCAATTTATTAATGCTGGTGCGGGCACGTTTATCATAGGATCTGAAAGTATGCTACCATCGTGTATCATATATATTCCTGTCTCCCTTATCTTCCAAACAAACCTCGGCATGAAATTCCTAGCCATTTCCAGTAAATCCATCATTAAGTAGTCGGAAAATGCACGCGCTGCTGGATGCGTCGTGCTTAACAGTAAAACGCTTCTGCACAGATCTTGATTTTCTCCAACCATATCTAAATCGAGTCCTGCTATCATTTTTCCAATTCTATCCCTAATCATCGTTAAGTACGCCATAAGCGCATAACATTCATAGCCCAATATGACCCTTATGCTACGTCTTGGCCTAGGAAGTTCACCTCTATTTATTAACTCGTTTATTGTCCTCATTATCTCGATACATGTAGCGCAACCTGAAGCATTATCGTTAGCTCCCACTTCATATAGGTGAGCTACCAATACGACTTCTCTATCAACCTCTTCGCTACCATATATCACTCCTGTCACTATAG
>JAGGUS010000012.1 GCA_021158375.1 Thermoprotei archaeon | reverse complement strand
TTTCGTAACATGATTAAGAGCTGGCTATTGAAGACAAAGTCTGCACCTTGTATGAGGTGGTCAATTAAGATTCATAGGTCTATCTCGCATATATATCTACTCAAGGATAAGGCGTTAAGTCTATGGGATAAGTTCCACAGGCTTTTTAAGCCACTAGAAGAATATATAGACTTCTATCTGCTTCAGCTACCTCCTAGGTTTAAGCCAAGTGAAGAATACGTTAAAAGATTGATCCGTTTCGTAGAATACGTTAATCTCGGCTATAGATTGGCTGTAGAATGGCGTGATCCAGTCTGGTTTGACGATAAATGGTTAAGTCTAGGGAGAGAGCTAGAATTTACCATAGTTAGTATAGATAGTCCTATAGGTTGTTTTTACGTTAGAAGTAGTCCTTATGTATATTTACGTATGCATGGACGTAGTGCATGGTATGCATATCGTTATTCTCCAGAAGAGCTAAGAGAAGTTGCCAATTCGCTCTTAGAACTCAATGGCGAATGCATCTATGTATTCTTCAATAATGACCATGATATGCTCGATAATGCGAGAGAGCTCATGAAAATCATGTCTTCCTTAATAGGTTGATAGAATATATGGTCATTAACGTGATAGGGATAGTTCGCTTCTTCGTAGAGACTACCTTTAAGTATCAAACTGCAAAATGACGTGTATAGTAGGTGAGTATAATGTCATCAAGGCGTATTAGAGTCGGTATCATCGGTGCTGGTGGAATCGCCAATTATCATGCCAAATGTTATATGCAAGTGCCTTACGTTGAATTAGTAGCTGTAGCTGATGTAGTAGAGGAAAAAGCCCAGAAGTTCGCTAAGGCTTGGGGTATTCCAGAGGAAAACGTCTTCACTAATCATAAGGATATGTTGGATTCAGTTGAGTTGGATGCTGTTAGCGTATGCACTCCTCACGCATTTCATGCAAGTATTTCTATAGATTGTCTTAAGGCTGGTGTTCATGTACTTGTAGAGAAGCCTATGGCTACTAGCGGAGATGAAGCATATGAGATGTGGAAAACGAGCTTAGAGACAAAGAAAATATTGATGGTAGCATTTCAGACTAGATATGACCCAGAACTAAGGGCGGCTAGGGAGATAGTGCAGTCTGGTGCTCTGGGCAAAATATACTATGGCGAGACGACGTGTTATGGAGGACGCAGACGTGGAATACCAGGAGAGTCCTTTACTAGAAAAGATACTGCTAGAGGCGGTGTTCTATTAGATCTAGGTTGCTACTCAATAGATAACGCGATGTTTATACTTGGACATCCAAGACCTGTAAGTGTCAGTGCGATTACTGCGTCAGCTATTGGTACTCAGGAGGAGGCGGTAGTTAAAGGTGGATGGATATGGAATCCAAGAGCTTTTGAGGTAGAGGATTTCGTGGCAGCTTTTATACGCTTTGAAAATGGTTTAGTCTTAGTTTTAAAGGACTCTTGGGCAATGCATGCTAATACGCTAGGAACCACTTTCTTTTTAGGAACGAAAGGCGGATTAAAGTTATGGCCTCTTGAAGTCTATAGAGATGAGTGGGGATATATGGTTGATATAAAGCTACATGAACTTCCTAAGGTCAACTCCTTCCTTAGGAAAATTGAAGAGTTTTCTAGAGCTGTTAGGGATGGACTGCCATCTCCCATAGATCCTAGAGAAATAGTAATCGAGCAGTATATAATTGATGCAATATATGAATCAGCTAAAAAGCATAAAGAAGTCGAGGTAAAATTGCCGCAAGATTTACTCCAGAAGTAAATCTGGAATAAATAAACGATATTTTGTTTTTATTAAGCAATAAGGATGGTGATGATAAAATGGATCTTCACGTAATATCAATTAAAGGTGAAAAGCGGTGGGAAGTTGTCTTCAAAGAGAATGATCGCTGGCAATGCGGAATTTATGTCCCTGAAAATACATCGTTAGATGATATCACGTTCCTAGAGAAGCATAACGCACCTGAACTCTTCGTATTAGTAAGAGGTAACATAGTTCTAGTCTTAATGGATGATGAAGGCAACATTAAAGAAGTAAACATGGAAGAAAATAAAATTTATATAGTAAATACTTGGCATAACGCTTACAGGCCAAATAACTGTGAAGGAGTAGCCTTAGTCATAGAACGACCTGATATAACAACAGAATATAAATCTCTAAATATATAGCTCTATCTTGGGTAATAATATGAAATACCGCCTAGTAGACCTACTGGCATGTCCCATATGCAAGCATTTTCCCCTTGAACTCATAGTAATTGAGACTAAGGAATATCCTGAACGAAAACTATCCTTCGAAAAACCCTTCTGCGAGTTATTTTGCGCCTTCCTTAATATGAAAGTAGAGAAAGGTAAAAACTATCCCTGCGATAACTGCATAAAGATAGAAATAGTAACAGGAGTGCTCAGATGCCCGAAATGTAATAGATGGTACCCAATAATAGATGAGATACCGCGTATGCTACCTGATGAACTAAGGGACAAAAAAGAGGACCTGGAGTTTCTTAACAAATATGCGGAGAGGTTGCCTAAGAGCATAGTAAAGGACGGCGTACCATACCATTTATGAACTTAAATGCCTAACAGCTTCTTTAAACTTGTCTATAAATATCCTTAGCTCATCTACTGTTATACTTCCAAATGAAAGGCGAATGTAGTTATCATAGCCTCCAAAGAATTTCCCTGGAACTACTGCGATGCTGTGCTCTTCTAGTAACCTTTTACTAAACTCTACAGACGATCCCTTGTAAGGTATCCTTACGAAGAAGTAGAATGTAGCTTCAGGCCTTCTATATGTTATGTTCATAATCCCTCTTAATCCATTATCGAGAACGTCTCTTCTAACCCTGAGCTCCTTAATCATACTTTTAATGAACTCCTGGCTTTCCTCACTAGTAAGCGCTACATATCCTGCCCATTGTATAAATGGGGGTACGCATGAAATGCTCTGCTGAATTACCTTATTTACACTCCTTATAACATCTTCATTAGCAATTATGTATCCTAGCCTCCATCCCGTCATGGCATACTTCTTAGAGAAACTGTTAACTATTATACATCCCTCATCTAAGCCCATTAAGTCTAACATACTGATATGTTCTCCATCAAAAACTATGCTGTCATACACTTCATCTGATATCACGAAGATTCTTCTCTCATTAGCGAACTCCTTGACTTCTCTAAGTTCCTTTAATGTATAAATCTTTCCGGTAGGATTATTTGGTGTATTTATTATGATTGCCTTTACTTCCTCATCATAATGTTTAGTAAGTAAATCATATGTTATGCAGTACTCCTCACCCTCTGTCTTAATAAGAACAGGTATTCCCTCACACATTCTAACTATTCCTTCATAGCTTACCCAACAGGGTGTTGGAATTAATACCTTCTCACCTTTATTAAGTACTGTATATAATACTGCATACAACGCGAACTTAGCACCAGGTGTTATAATTACGTTTCTTTCGGGATTTATATCAACACCATAGCGCCTTTCATAAACCTGCGCTATAGCCTCCCTTAGTTCTCTTATCCCCTTACTTGATGCGTAATGCGTCATCCCTTTATTAACGGCTTCTTCAAGAGCTCTAACTATATGATCAGGAGTTCGAAAATTTAAATCTCCTATATCTAAGCGTAATATCTTTTTCCCCTTCTTCTCCATTGCTCTTACTATCTCCGAGATATACAACGTTCCTGAAATAGGAACGCTTTCCACTCTTGAAGACAACGTCATGCTTTTTCCTCTATAGAAACTTATTCTCAGCCTTAGATAAAAGATAGTTTTAAAATAAATTTCAATACCGCTCTCTTACTCTGCTTTGATTTCATACCAAGGAGTGCTGTGTATTCCTATTTTCAGTATAAGCCTGTTTTCCTTCATCTTGTAGTCTACTGGTTCTCTTCTCTTTCCTGTCTCATCTAATGCGAAGACTTCTACTTCATGTATTGGTTTCTCAAATTGGATTTCTATCTCAGCCTCTACAGGTTCTAAAAGAACTGGTCCTTGACCCCAGCTAGTTATGGCCTTCCTATCTTTTCTCCATGTTTGTCCTTTATTCATTTGTCTAGCAACTGCTACTAGAAGTAACCTTCCTCCATTTCGTATAGGCTTCTTATCTAGATTTATTACTGCTATCGTAGCGTTCACCCTAGACTTGATCTTTATATTCTTTAAGCTGATCTCTTTATTAGCTATGAAGCCTATAGCAGCTTGCACTCTCTCAGCATTAATAACAACATATGCATCCTTTTCACCCTTAAAGTACCATATTAGCTCTCCTGTATCGCTTACGAACGGTGGATTTATCCTTTTCCTAAATGTCGTCTCTCCTTTAGCTATGTTTAATCTGAATTTATGAACAAGCATTATATTAGGATCTAAGCTCTTCAGTTCGAAATAACCCTCTATTCTTCGAGTCTTAGCTAGTCTCTTTGTAATGCCTAATAGCTCTTCTACAGTGTAATCTAATGTTACTACTTTCTCGGCCGGTTTAATATCGCCTCTCAAGAACATCAGGCTACATATAGGCATGAGCACGCTTTTTACAGGGTTGTGTAATACGTCGAAATAACTGAATATACCGTTTATATTAAATCTTCTGCTGTGGGCAAATGCAAATATGAAGAGACCATCCCAGTCCTGTAGAGATCCGTAGGCTGCCATTACCATAGGCGCTTCATATTCATACTCATTAGGGAAACAGTGGTTCCATTCAGATACCGTAAACGGCCTCCCTAATACTGACGTGAGGCTTAATTGTCTTATTATGCAAGGTGGATTCCCTACAAACGATTTATTATCTATTTCAAAATCATGAGGATCCCAAGGTTTCCTTGGAAATCGTGGATGATCCCAATATGCATGTGAATCTATTATATCTGCTTCGAGCTGGGAGAGTACTGAAGGTAAGAAAGGTATAGCGGCTGTTCCTATTACGAGCATTTTAGCTCCTAGCTCCTTTTTTATAAAGTTAACCATCTCCCTAAAGTAATTCCTCTCTAGTTCATAATAGAATCTTAGAGTATCGGCTACTCGAGCCTCTGTATATCTCTCTACTTCTTCTGGTGTTATCCTTCTAACAGTCCCTTTCTCGGGATCTTCTTCAGGCTCTAGTGAGATTCCTTCTCCTGACCATGCTTCTTCCAATGCAGCCCTACTTCCGTATCTTTCTAAAAGCCACTTATTCCACATCTCATCAAGCATGGCGATGTGTTTTTCAGGTATACTACGCCACACTCCTTTTCCTCTTTTCCTTTTGTTTAATAGGCCTGCTATCCATCCCCACATTAACGAATTTTCATTTGTGATTTCTATAATAGCTACTGCTGGCTCATCTACATATTTAGTATCTGTATATGGATTCTTATGTGTAAGTAGGTCTCTAGCATATTCTTTCTGGAGCTCTATAAGGCGTCTATCAAATATCGTAATGAATTTCCCGTAAGGATTGAATTCGTCAGCATCTGGTAATCCGTCGCCCTTCTTAAAAGTTCTACCTACATGTAAATTTATGTCTGCATATATTCCTTGTTCTTTAAGTTGACTTATGAAGAAATCTAATTTATCTAGCTGTCCTTGATGTATATGTCGTGAATCATCGTAATTAGGATCTATTAGCCCTCTGGGTGCAGGTGAGGTATCCATGTGATGAAAACGTACTATATTGAATCCCAGTTTAGCCAATCTTTTAGCGAGAATTTTCGCTTCACTATGAGTTGGAAAGCATGCTTCAAAACATAAATTAGTTCCCCAAAATCTCACTGGAGTTCCATCCTCAAAGCATAAATGTCCATCTTTTACTACTAGGAAGCCGTGCTTACCAGCTGGTGGATCTAAAACGATCCTACCGACATGAGTTACAGTAGGCTCAATGTCATCCCATCTTGGAGTAAAGACATACCATTTATTCTCCTGCATATTCCTCGATAACTTACCTAAGTGCTATAACCTTATTTATACTTTTAACTAAACTCCTTGTGATGAATATGAAACTCATGGAGATATGGGTAAAAGCCCCTATCCTAAAGGGGAAAGATCTATTAATAGTTAGTGAATGCTTAAAGTATGTAAATAAAGAGATCTACAGGTCTATAAGCGACGGAAAAGTAGTTCTGAGCGTATGTCCTGAAAACGATAATCCTGAGATTTACGGCAAGATTGCATCTATTATAAGAAGCTCAAATCCTAAAAGCATAACAGTAGTTACAATTGATGGTAGTCCACATTGCTTCTTAGTTCATGCTGGTGTGAACGAGGCTGCATATATCCTTGGCCGTAAAGTTCCGCGTAAGCACTATGTACTACGTAATGGTAAGGAATTAATAGAAATAACTCCCGAAGCAATAAGAGTTGCGCGTTACCTTAGTCTAGTTGACGAATTAGTTAAGAGGAACAAGGAGATATTAGATAAGCTCAAAAAATATAGCTTAGAGTATAGATTTGCAGAAAAATACGGAGATATAATGCTTAAGTGAGCTTTAATTCAATAATATTCGGACATCAAGAACTTTAGCGCCTTTTTCATAAACCCTTATCGGATTTAGATCCATTTCTTTAATAGATGGATTCTCCATTACAAGTTTTGAAACTTTAAGCATTATATCTACTATAGCATTTATATCCGCCCTCTTAGCTCCTCTGTAGCCTTCTAGTATAGGATATCCCTTTATTTCGTGTAGCATTTCCAATGCATCTTCCTTATCAATAGGAAGAACCCTAAACGTTACATCATTTAATATTTCTACAAATATTCCCCCTAAGCCGAACATTATTACATGCCCGAATTGAGGATCTTTAGTTACACCAACTATTACCTCAGTTCCTTCAGGTAATTGCTCTTCAACTAACACTCCTAATATTCTGGCATTAGGGGCGTTCCTCCTAACATTATTCATAAGTCTTTCGTATGCTTCCTTCAACTCCTCATCATTAGATATGTTTAAAATGACACCTCCCACATCGCTTTTATGAACTATGTCTGGAGAGACAACTTTCAACACTACAGGATATCCTAATTCGTTGGCAATCCTAAGAGCTTCTTCAAGGTTTTTAGCAATAGCAAAT
>JAGGUS010000154.1 GCA_021158375.1 Thermoprotei archaeon | reverse complement strand
GATTAGAGTTTCATTTAAAGCAATACTGACAAGTAAGTCAATGACAAGGGATCCCACAGGAACTCGCATTATCAGAATGGAATTCGTTGAAGAAAGAGATATGCCGACGCCTATAATTATGGGTCAAGATTCAAGCGGTATAGTAAGGGAAATAGCGCCTGTAGTTCAACAAGTTGTACGATCTATGCCTTTCATTGGAGGTGGTAAGTACACGATGCCTCGTTTAACACTATGGCTTACTGAGGATGAATGGGATAAATTAGAACCGAAACCTGAAATAGGCGATGAAGTAGAAGTACTGATAGAGGGAAATAAAGTAACTCTAAGGTATTCAAAAGAATGAAATAATTGATACAGAAAATTAAATTAATATTCCTTAAGCTCGGTATTCCTTAGTAGTTCCTGCACCGGAATATCTTGATAGGTGCCATCAGGTCTTCTTCTTCTAATTACTATTGGTAACACTCCCATTTTTAGCTCGTAGAGTGCAATATCTATTGGATCAGTCATTCCTTTAGGCACATCAACGAGCACTGGTGCACCCATTGATATCTGTAGTGCTCTCGCTCCTATTACTCTTGCTAGCTCATATCTAGTTAGCCTAGGGGGGCCTATCTTTATTTTTACTTCTTTTCTATTCTTCTTATTGTTATTCAGGGAACTTGCTCTCTCCACTTTCTCCTTTCTCCTTTTCCTTCTCCTTTGGTGGTGCCGCTGCAATTATATCGTCAATCCTTAATATCATTATCGCTGCTTCAGTAGCTGACTTTATTGATTGCTTCTTTACACTGACGGGCTCTAGTACGTTTAGCTTAGTCATATCTTCAACTACCTTTCCTCCGAATACGTCAATTCCTGCCCATATGTGTCCTTTCTCATGGAGACTTCTTAACTCTACTATAGCGTCTACCACCTCTAAGCCTGCACTTTGAGATAATATTGTTGGTATTATCTCTAGAGCGTCAGCAAACTTATTTATTGCAAGTTGTACCTTGCCTTTAAAGTTCGTAGCATAGGTTCTAAGTCTCCTGGCTACTTCCATCTCTGGAGCACCGCCACCGGCGACTATTTTACCATCCTGGATTACATTTCTTACTACACATAGCGCATCATGTACTGCTCTCTCCGCTTCATCTACTACGTGCTCAGCTCCTCCTCTTATTAGTATTGTGACTGCTCTTGGATTCTTACAACCCTCAACGAAGATCATTTTATCTTCGCCAACTTTCCTTTCTTCTACTAATTCTGCATAACCTAGATCTTTCTCTGTAAGATCATCAATGCTAGTTACTATTCTTGCTCCAGTAGCCCTAGAAAGCTTCTCCATATCACTCTTCTTTATGCGTCTAGCAGCTAGTATGCCATACTTAGCAAGGTAGTGCTGAGCCACATCGTCTATTCCTTTCTGACAGAATACGACATTAGCACCAACCTTCTTAATCTTCTCAACCATCTCCCTTAAGAGCCTTATTTCTTCATCAAGGAACGCTTTCATCTGTTCAGGACTTGTTATCTGTATTTTAGCAGAGATCTCTGGTTTTTCTACTTCTAGTGGGCAGTTTAGAAGAGCGATTTTAGCGTTCTTAACAACCTTAGGCATACCAGCATGAACAACCTCCTTATCTAGTACTATACCGTGTACCAGTTGTGTCTCCGCAAGAGACTCTCCCTTCTTTTTCTCCACTTTTACGTTATCGATATCAACATACCACTTGCCATCCCTCTTTTCAGCTACTCTTAATGCTGCATCTACTACTAAATCTGCTAAGAACTCCTTATACTCGGCTACGGCCTTACTTCCTAATGAGGTCATAGCAACTTTCTTTAATATCTCCCTATCCGTTGGATCAACTTTAATTGCTATTTCATCAAGAACTTTTAAGGAGTACTCCATAGCCTTTTCATAACCTTCAATTATTATTGATGGATGGATCTCCTGATCTAATAACTCTGCTGCATGCTTTAAGAGTTCTCCTGCAAGAACTACTACCGTCGTTGTTCCATCGCCCACTTCATCATCTTGTGCCTTAGCTACCTCAACTAGCATCTTAGCTGCTGGATGTTGTACATCCATCTCCTTTAAAATAGTAGCTCCATCTCCAGTAATTGTGACATCGCCGAAGCTGTCCACTAACATCTTATCCATTCCTCTAGGGCCTAAAGAGGTCATTACTGCTTCTGCTAATGCTCTTGCAGCAAGTATATTTGCCCTTCTGGCATCCTTTCCTGTAGTCCTCTGCGAACCCTCCTTAAGTACTAGGACTGGTATACCGGCCATGCCTCCCCTTTCAGCCATATATCATCACCTCTTGCCGTGCCCTATGTTATTTGGACTTCTATATAAACCTTGTCTTTCTTGTTGCGTCTACTTTTTTCTTGACCTTACTATTAAGCTAGTTAATGAAATTATGGTTGGTAGATAGAATATGAAAAACTCAAAGTCAAGCTTAAGGAGGGGCCTACCTATTGCTCTAAAGATTATTAGTATGAAGCTTATCAAAGACAGCAAAAGTGTAGCATACTTCTCAGATAAGATATCTTCATCTTTATACACTATCTCATCCTTTTCAAAACATCTCAAAACTAAAATAAAAGTGTAGACTCTTTAGTATAAAGGGTGATTCATATACGAACGACTTACATAGTTTTAGTTATATTAACAATAGCCTGTATAATGATTCCACGTTATGCTTTCCCTAGACTTCTAGGTACTTCTGTGCCTCTTGATGTAGTGGAGAGCGGCAGTATGGAGCCAGAACTTCACATCGGTGACCTTCTTGTGGCTCAAGGCATTAGGTATAAGGATATTAAAGTAGGCCTAATAATCGTATTCAAAAGACCTTCTGCAAACTACTTAATAGTCCACAGGGTTTACGCTATCCATAACAAAGCTATGATTATAACGAAAGGTGATAATAATCCATTTCCCGATCCGTTTTATATCACTTCAAGCGATGTGAAAGGTGTAGTAATAGCTCGAATTCCACTCGTAGGCTACTTAACCTTAGTATTTAGGCTTAAGTAAGCTCAGTAAGTTATTTCACTTACCAAAATTAAGGTATAGTATAGGCTCTTTTAAATAGGGGTTTTTAAGTTATATTTACTGAGGGAGTGCATGTGATCGACCTATCTCGGAAGCCCAGCTATAAGATAGAGAATGTTGTTGCATCGGTAAACCTGCACCAGCGTATTGATCTTAACGCTATCGCTGAGAATATACCGAATACTGAATACAATCCGGAACAGCCAGGAGTTTAGTCCTGGCTCCGAGAGTTCCCTGGACTTGTATTTAGGCTATCTAAACCAAAGACTGCAACTCTAATATTTAGCTCAGGCAAAATGGTATGTACTGGCGCTAAATCTCCTTCACAAGTATACAAGACTGTAAAAGCGATAGTTCGTCTTCTTAAAAGACGAAACATAATCGTTACGAAAGAACCAGAGATAAAGATACAGAACATTGTGGCCTCTGGGAATTTAGGAGCTGAAGTAAACCTAGAGAAGGCAGCATACTTGTTAGAGAACGCTATGTATGAACCGGAGCAGTTTCCTGGCCTAATATATAGAATGGATGACCCTAAAGTTGTCCTCCTGATATTTAGTTCAGGAAAGCTTGTATGTACTGGAGCTAAGAAAGAAGAAGATGTAAAAGGCGCTATAAGGAAGATCTATGAACGTTTGAAGGAGCTAGGTGTCCTGTATGAATAACGTAGTAAGTGAAGTCATACTTAATACAAGGATAGGTTCTGTAAAGATTAGGAAATTTCAGCCAGGAGACTTAGATGAAGTTATCATGATAAACAGGGAGAACCTTCCTGAAAATTATCCTCCTGATTTCTTCATGG